>JACDAF010000072.1 GCA_013695575.1 Chloroflexota bacterium
ACCGCGCGAGCGCGAGCGAGCGATCGCCGATCTCGGTGATCTCGTCGGTGCCGATCCCCCACCCCGTCACGGCGTTGACGATGTCCGCGAGCTTCGTGTCGTCGTACTTCAGGAAGAAGCACATGCCCACGGTGTTGCGCGCGGATCGGGATGGCAGGTTGCTGTTCATGTGGTCGCCGCCGGTCGGGCTCGTCGCGTATGAGACGCGGACCTGCTTGCCGTAGTCGGTCCGCTGACGAGGATCGTGCATCGCGAGCTCGAGACCCTTCACCGTGGTGAGGAGCTCTGCCCCCCCGAGCGTGGCCGCGGCACGCTCTGAGCCTTCGGCCAGGGTATCGCCGAGGCCGAGGCGGTGGCCGATCGCCTCCACCGCGGCCAGGACGGCGCGTCCATTGCCGAACTCGAGCGGCTCGCCGTCGATCTCCACGTCCGGGGTGATGCCGGCCCTGCGGCAGGCCATCGCCCACGCGACGGTCGCGCCGAGCGAGATGGTATCGAGGCCGAGCGCGTTGCAGCGCTCGTTGGCCTTGCTGATGAGCGCGAGGTCGCCGACGCCGCACTGTGAGCCGAGCGCGGCGATCGACTCGAACTCGGGTCCGCCGTACTTCGGATCGATCTGGTACGGGGTCTCCATCTTCACGACCTTCTTGCAGCGGACCGAGCAGGCCCAGCAGGCCTCCATCTTCACGCGATAGCCTTTCTCGACGAGCGCCTCCGCGCTGATCTCACCGGCGTCCTCGAAGGGGCCGCCCTCGAAGTTGCGCACGGCCATCCCGCCGACGCGGGCGTAGCCATCGAGACCCATGCCCGTGCCGAAGTTATGGAAGGCCCAATGGTTCTCCTGCAGCGTGTCGGCGACCCAGCGGCCCACCTCCTTCACCTTCGCCGCATCCGCGAGCGGGAGATTCTTGGATCCTCTCACGACGATGGCTTTCAGCTTCTTGCTCCCCATCACGGCGCCCATCCCGGAGCGTCCCGCGATGTCCTTGAAGTCGTTGACGATGCCGGCGAAACGGACCAGCTGCTCGCCGCCGGGCCCGATCTCGCACACGCGGGCGAGGCGCTCGCCGACCTCTGCTTTCAGCGTCTCCTCGGTGTCCATGACCTCCAAGCCCCAGAGGTGCGCCGCGTCGCGGATCTCGACCTGATCGTCCCTGATGAAGAGGTAGACCGGCGACGACGCCGCGCCGGTGACCACGATGCCGTCCCAGCCGGCGCGTTTCAGCTCGGCGCCCCAAAAGCCGCCGACCTCTGCCTCGCCGAACCCGCCCGAGATGGGCGACTTCGCGCCGACAGCGTGTCGGGAGGCGCCCGAGAGCGGGGTGCCCGTGAGGACCCCCATCGCGAAGACGAGGACGTTGTCGGGCGACAGCGCGTCCGCTCCGACCGGAACCTCGCGCAGGAGGTAGTGCGCGATCAGCGCACGCCCGCCGGGGTTCCGGCGGAACGTTGGCCCGTCCATCTCCTCGACCGAGGTGGTGCGTCCGGTGAGGTCGACGCGCAGGATCCTGCCCCACGATCCGTACCGCTGGTCCATCGCGGACAATGGTGACAGGCGCGGGCGGGCTCCGCCGACCGGGCCAGAGTGCCTCCGCCGACCACGCTGATGCGGTCAGCGAAGCGAGAGGTGAGACGAGCATGAGCGAGTACGACCTCGTGTGCGACGTGTGCACGAAGCCACTCGAACCCGCGGACGGGGTGCTCTCGTGGAGCACCGACGGTGCGACCGAGAGCGGGTTCCAACTCGGCCACACGGGATGTGTGCCGCCCCAAGCGACCGAGCGGCTCGAGCTGCGGCGCCTGGTCCTCCCGAATGAATACCTCGGGTTCGTCGCCGAGCGTCTCGGGCGCCAGATCACGGATCCCGAGCCGCTCCGCGCGATCGTCTGGGCACTCGCGCCGTTCGTCATGCGCCACGACAACCCTGCCGAGATGGACACCCTCCGCGCCGCGTCGTTCGGCGCGCGGCCAGGAGTGAAGCCCGGGTCCGACGCGGCGACGCCACACGACCGCGCGACCACGGAGCGTCCCGGAAAGCTCACCCGCGAGAGCCACTCGGCCAAGTAGCGTGTGGCGCGCGTGCTACCCGTGCGCCAGTTGGCTCCCGGCGCGCAACCGCTGCACCACCGTGTACAGCATCGACACGGCGATCTCGGCGTTCTGATGCAGAACGTCACGGAACTGCGCCGGCCCGAGGACCAGGGCGCGCGCCTGCTGCGTCACGGTCACCGTGGCGGTGCGTGGGCCGTTGTCCAGAAGCGCGATCTCGCCGAAGAACTCGCCCTCACCGATCTCCTTGATCGTCCTGCCTGCGGCGCTCACGTCCGCTCTTCCGGAGAGCAGGATGAAGAAGTCGCCGCCGCTCTGGCCCTCGCGGCACAGGACGGTGCCACCGGGCAGATCGAGCTCTTCGACGCGGCCTGCGATGAACTGCAGCTGCTTGTCCGTGCACGGCGCGAAGAGCGGAACGCGGCGCAGACGCTCGACGCGGGGGTCGCTCATCGGCGCGGAGTCTACGGCACCTGGATCGCGGCTTCAGTCCTCGAGTAGCTCCACCCTGCGCGCGAGGAGACGCTGGTGCAGGTGGCCGATGCGGCCCAGCAGTCCCGCGTATCGCGCCCACACGACCTTCCACTCGTCCTCGGAAGCGGTGGCATCGAGCACCTCTGGCTCGAGCTCCGACACCTCGCGCAGCGCGCTGCGGAGCTCGTCAAAGAGCGCGACCCATCGCTCGTCGGACAGCACCTGCGCGGTCAGCTTCGTCTCCTTGGGTCCTCGTCGACGCGGCGGCCGCGCCAGTACTTCACGTTGCCGCTACCGCCGCCCCGCCCGCCGCGGATGCCGTGCCCGTCATATCGGGTGAACGCGAATGCAGCGAGCGCGAACAGCGCTGGCACGATCCCGTCGAGCGTGTACGCCTGGAAGGCCCAGACGAGCACGGCGCCGAGGGACCACGCGAAGCAGATGACCAGGAGACGCCAGAACGGACGGTTCACGTGCTCGTCCTGCCGACGAATGTCGCCTCGCGGGCCCACTCACCGCACTGCGCGAGCTCCTCCTTCGAGACGACGGCAGCACCAACGAGCATCCGCAGCTCCTCGCGGAGCGTGGTCTGAAGCATCTCGGGGCCGTCTGTGTTGAAGCTGAAGCGCACGTTGTGCGTCCGGAATGTGGCGATGTACTCCCCGAGCTGCGCGAGATCCCTGACGACCCCCGTATGAAGATTCGACGAGGGACATATCTCGAGCAGGACCTTCCGCTCGGCCAGCTTTCTGCAGACGGTCGCGTCCTCCGCGGCATGGATGCCGTGGCCGATCCGGTCGGGTCGGAGATACTCGATCACCTCGTCGACCGATTCGGCGCCCTCATCCTCGCCGGCGTGCACCGTCAGGCCGAGCCCGGCCTCCCGCGCGCGTTTGAAGAGCCCGGCGTGATCGCGGTAGCGGAACCCCGCACTCGAGGGCCCGGCGATATCGATGGCAAGCACGCCGCGGTGGCGGTAGGCGATCGCCTTCTCGACGAGGATCTCGTTCAGGGCGTGATCGAAGCTGCGATCGAGACAGAAGATGAGGCCAGCCTTCACGGGATAGTCGAGGCGGGCGCGGTCGAGCCCGCGGATCGACGCGAGAATGATGTGGTCGAGGTCCCGCTCGCCGCCGCGGTTGCGCTTCATCGGGTTATAGCGCAGCTCGAGCGTCGTGATGTTCGCCTTGCGGTATGCGCCGCCGACCACCTCATACACGGACTCCTCGACAGCGAGCGGGCTCGACTGGATGAGCTCGGTCCAGCGATACAGGGAGAGGAACTCGTCGAACGACTTCCGCGAGCCAGGCTTTACCGTGATGAGCTCGAGGAACTCCCAGTAATCGCGCGTCGGCAGCCTGATCCCCTGCCGGTGGGCGAGGCTCCACATCGCTGCGGGATCGACGGCGCCGCCGAGATGCACATGCAGCTCGGTCAGCTCGTCGCCGAGTGGGTGCGGGCTCAGCTGGTGGGGGGGCGACGCACGCGGCGTCGGCGGCGCGGCGCGGCAGGCTTGCCCTCCGGATGCTCGCCCCAGATGACATGCCCGTCGTCATCCGGGGATGCGACCGTGGCCAGGCGGTCCCAGATCTCTGCCCGGCGCAGGTCCTGCTCGGCGACGTCGCGCACGAGGGCACGCTCGAGCATCACGTCGCAGTCGTACGGAGAGCCGACCATCTTCCAGCCCTGCTCCGATAGCAGGTCGAGCAGGCGCGCGATCTCGGTGAGCCGCTGCGGCGTATCCGACACGAACTCCCGGAGCCAGCCCGAGTACGTCTTCTTGCCGCGGTCCGAGCGGTCCAGCTCGTCACGAACGTTGCCGAAGACGTGGATCAGGATGAAGCTCGGACCCGCCATTTCGCGCAGTTTAGCCGCGCTCCTCGACGAATCGGTATCCGCCGTCAGAGTCCTTCGCGATGACGACGAGCGCCTTGGCTTTGAAGCCGCTCTGTCCCTTGAGCGCCGGGCAGACAAGGTGGTAATGCTCATGCTCTGGTGGGACGCACGTGCACTTCTCGGCCTGGATCTCCGCGTCGAACCGCCGAGCCCCGATGCGCAGCGCCACCGGGGCCCCGGGCTCAGGGAAGAGCTTCCACGCCTCTCTCATGATCAGGATGCGGCTCTTGCGGACGTCCTCGGAGCTGAGCCGATGACGGTAGGTGGATCGAGAAACACTCATCGCTGTGATCATTTTCTCATGTCCCGGCCGTTTCTGCTCGCTGCGCCATCCGGCCCGGCCGGGGCCGGGGCTACTCCGCCAAGCAGGCGCGCGGATCGTCGAGGAATCGCATGAGATGGACCACGGGGACCGTCGCTCCCGCCTCGGCGATCCCCGCGCGCAGCTGCAGAATGCACCCCGGGTTCGCGCTGACGACGATATCCGGCGACGCGGCGAGGATCGCTGCCACTTTCTGGCGCTGCAGCTCGTCCGCGATCTCGGGATGCGTGAGGTTGTACACGCCCGCGCTGCCGCAACAGCGTTCGGCGTCCTGGATCGGTGCGAGCGTGACGCCCGCGATCGACTGCAGCAGCGCACGAGGCTGACGCCGGATCTGCTGGCCGTGGGCGAGGTGGCAGGCATCCTGGTAGACAACGCGTACTTCCCGCGGGAGCGGGCGTGCCGGCGCCGAAGGTGACGCGACCTCGCTCACGTCGCGCACGCGTGCGGCGAAGGCGTGCGCCCGCTCCGCCCAGGCTCCGTCGTTCGCGAGCGCGTGGCCGTAGGCCTTCAAGTGCGCGCCGCATCCCGCCGCGTTCACGACGATCGGCGTGTCGCCGTCCCCGAACGCTTCGATGTTCGCCCGCGCGAGGTCTCTCGCGTGCTCGCCATCACCCGCATGGACGTGCAGCGCGCCGCAGCACACCTGCGTCGTCGGTGCCGTGATCGATCGCCCCTCACGCTCCAGCACCCGCACCGTCGCGCGGTGCGTCTCGCCGAATGCGGTGCGCATCACGCAGCCCGCGAACAGCGCCAGATCGCCGCCGGGCTTCGCCAGCGGCGTGAAGGGACGGCCCTCGGGCGCCGAGAGCAGACGGTCCATCGCGGCGAGGCGGCTTGGCAGCAGGTGCAGCCTCCGGACGAGCGATTGCATGCCGCTCCTCACGTAGGCCGCGCCGAGGAGCGTCGCGAGGCCGACGCGTCCGGGGCGCGAGACCGTCGCGAGCCCCGCGGCCATCGCTCTACCGCCGAGGCCGCCACGCGGTGCCCGCTCTCGCACGACCTCGCGCGCGCCCTCCATGATCCGGCCAAAGGGCACGCCCGACGGGCAGGCGGTCTCACAGGCGCGGCAGACGAGGCAGGCGTCGAGGTGCGAGACGAGCGAGGCATCGGGTCGTGCGTCGGTGGCGACGAGCGCGCGGATGAGCTGGATCCGGCCCCGGGGCGAGTCCGCCTCATCCTCGAGAACGCGGTACGTCGGGCAGTCGTTGAGGCACAGCCCGCACGAGACGCAGGTCTTGAGGTCCTCCTCGCTGACGTGCTGCGACGTGCTGCGATGAGTGGTCTGAGCGTCGATGACGGATGGCATCAGCGCGAGCCCCGGTGTGCGAGCTGCTCTTCGGCGATGAAGCTTTCCTCGGCCGCGGCGACACCGGAGCCCGGGACTACCGCGAGGCCGCAGTCGCGCAGCGCGAGCTCGACCCCGCCGAGTGTCGCGAGCACCTCGAGCTCGTTCAACGCGCCGAGGTGGCCGATGCGGAAGACGCGCCCCCGCAGTGCGCCGAGGCCGACCCCGAGGGCGAGGCCATAGCGGCTGCGCGCGCGTGCGATGACGGCGTTCGCGTCGCCGCCCTCAGGGACGACGACCGCGGTGAGGCTGTCGGAGTACGCGTCCGGCCGATCGCAGAGAATGTCGAGCTTCCAGGCACGCACCCCGGCGCGCACGCCGGCGGCGAGGCGCCGGTGGCGGGAAAACACGTTCTCGAGTCCCTCGGCCATGAGCATGTCCAGCGCCTCGCGAAGGCCGAACAGCAGCAGCGTGGCGGGCGTGTACGGAAAGAAGCCCGCGGCGTTGTCCTCGAGGATCGGCCGCCAGTCGAAGAAGCTTCGAGGACTCCCGCCCGTCGCGGCGCGCTCGATGGCACGTGGGCCCGCGCAGACGATCCCCAAGCCGGGCGGCAGCATCAAGCCCTTCTGGCTCCCGGTGAGAGCCACGTCGACGCCCCACTCGTCGAAGCGGAAGGGCATGCTCCCGAGCGAGCTGACCGTGTCGACGATGAGGAGGGAGTCGCTCCCGGAGGACGTCAGCGCCTCGCGGACCGCGTGAATGTCGCTGCGGACCCCGGTCGAGGTCTCGTTGTGCACGATCAGGATGGCCCGGTGCGCCGGGCGCAGATGCTCGCGCACCGCGTCCGCGGTGACGGGACTGCCCCAGCGCAGCGGCACGAGATCGACATCGAAGCCGAGCTTGCGCGCGGCCGCAGCGAAGCCGGCACTGAAGTGACCGTGATCGAAGGCCAGGACGCGTTCCCGTGGCGCGAGCACGTTGACGAGCGACGCTTCCCACGCGCCCGTGCCGGACGTCGGGTAGACGATCGGAC
>JACDAF010000078.1 GCA_013695575.1 Chloroflexota bacterium
CGCGAGCTCCTCGAGCTCGAGACGCAGCACCCCGAGCTCGTCACGCCGGACTCGCCGACGCAGCGCGTCGGTGCCGCGCCGTCGGGGAGGTTCGCTCCGGTCGAGCACGCCTCACCGATGCTCTCGCTTGCCAACGCCTTCGCTGAGGCCGAGCTCCGCGCCTTCGACCAGCGGGTGCGCAAGGCGCTGCGCCGCGACGACGTCGCCTACGTGTGCGAGCTGAAGATCGACGGGCTCGCCGTCAACCTCACGTACGAGGACGGGCGCTTCACCCGCGGTGCGACACGCGGCGATGGTCTCGTCGGCGAGGACGTGACCGCGAATCTTCGGACCATCCGCTCGATCCCGCTCACCCTGCGTGAGCGGCTCCCCGGGCGGGTGGACGTGCGGGGCGAGGTCTACCTACCGACGACATCGTTCGAGGCGACGAACCGCGAGCGCAGCAAGCGCGGCGAGCCGCTCTTCGCGAACCCGCGGAATGCGGCCGCCGGCGCGGTGCGGCAGCTCGACCCGAAGCAGACGGCCGGACGCAATCTCGCGATGTGGGCATACAGCGCGGCGGGACTGGATGTCGGCTCCCAGGCCGAGCTGCTCGAGCGCCTGCGCGAGCTCGGGCTCCGCACGAATCCGCACTGGCAGCGCGCGAAGGACATCGACGAGGTCAGGTCGTTCATCACGGCCTCGGAGGACGGACGGCACAAGCTCGACTACGGCACCGACGGCGTCGTCGTGAAGGTCGACCGCGTCGCCGACCAGGAGGCCCTCGGGTACGTCGCGCGCAGCCCGCGCTGGGCGGTCGCGTTCAAGTTCCCGGCGGAGCAGGCGACGACGACGGTCGAGGACATCCTCGTGTACGTCGGCCGCATGGGCACGCTCACTCCGGTCGCCGCGCTTGCGCCCGTCCTGGTCGGCGGGACGACGGTGAGGCGGGCGACGCTGCACAACCTCGACGAGGTGCGCCGCCTCGACGTGCGCGCCGGTGACACGGTCGTCATCCAGCGCGCCGGCGACGTCATTCCCGAGGTCGTGCGCGTCGAGCATGAGAGGCGGGCTGAGGGCAGGCGCTACCGGCAGTTCCAGATGCCGGAGCGCTGCCCGGTGTGCGAAGGACCTGTCGAGCATCCGCAGGGCGAGGTGGCGTACCGGTGCGCGAACCCGGCGTGCCCCGCGAAGAGCGGGCAGCGGGTGGGCCACTTCGCCGGCGCGCTCGACATCGAGGGAGCCGGCTGGGCGACGATCACCGCGCTGCTCGAGCGGGGGCTCGTCCACGATCCCGCTGATCTCTTCTTCCTCACGGTCGAGCAGCTCGTCACGCTCGACCGCTACGCCGAGAAGAGCGCGACGAACCTCTTCGAGCAGATCCAGCGCGCGAAGGCGCGCCCGCTCGGCCGCGTCATCTCTGCGCTCGGCATCCGCCACGTCGGTGGGAGCACCGCGGAGGACCTGGCGCGCTGGCTGGCCACGCGGCTGCCCGCCGGGTCACCGATGGGCGACGTCATCGAGGCCCTGCGTTCGGCGTCGCAGGACGAGCTGCAGGCGATCGAGGGCGTGGGAGCGGCCGTCGCGGGTTCGCTGCAAGATTTCTTTTCGCGTCCCGAAGAGCGCGAGTTCCTCGACAAGCTCGCCAGGGCCGGCCTCACGCCGGTGTTCCCGCGGCCGCGCCCGGTGGCGGCCGGCCCCTTCGCCGGAAAGACCGTCGTCTTCACCGGGACGCTCGAGCGTCGGACCCGCGAGGAAGCGGAAGCCCGCGTGCGCTCGCTCGGCGGCAAGACCGCCGGGTCGGTGAGTACCAAGACCGACCTGCTCGTAGCCGGACCCAAGGCGGGAACCAAGCTGGCTCGGGCGAAGAAGCTCGGCGTCGAGGTGGTCGACGAGGACGGATTCGAGCGGCTCCTGGGCGAACGGTAGTAGCGCGCGCCGGCGGGCGCCGCCCCTGCTCGCCCGTTCGTTAGTCTCTCGGACATGATGCGAGTGGCGGATCTCGAGGCACGCCCGGCGACCCTCGACGACGCCACGATCGTGTCTGACATCCAGACCGCCATCGATCCCGATGATCCGAGCGATCCCCAGATCACGCGCTACCAGTGGAAGACGGCGCCGCCCTGGCCGCGTGAGCGTTTCCTTCTCGAGCTGGCCGGCCGCGCGGTCGGCTTCGCCTACCACGCGCATGCGCCCTGGGAGGAGATGTCGCAGCGCTTCGGCTGGGTCGGTGCGTACCTGCAGCCGACGGAGCACACGCGCGAGCGTGCGATGGCGGCATGGGATCTCGTCGAGGAGCGGTCGCGCGCCGAGGGGACGCGGACGTTCACGGTGTGGGCCTTCGAGAAGCAGACCGACCTCATCGCGATCCTCGTGGAGCGCGGATACGCGGAGGAGCGGCGCGGGAAGGGCTGGGAGCTCGACCTCGTGACGAACCGAGAGCGTCTCGAGCGCATGGCGGAAGAGAGCCTTGAGCGGATGCGCGGTGAGGGCATCGCCGTGCTCACGCTCGCCGCGGACGCGGATCCCGAAGCAGAGCAGAAGCTCTGGCAGGTCTGGGAGGAGTCGCTACAGGATGTCCCCACGACGATGCCGATCCCCACGGTGCCGTTCGACCAATGGCGGAAGTGGCTGTCCAAGCCAGGCGTTGCACGCGATGCCGTGTGGATCGCGCGCGAGGGCGAGGCGATCGTCGGGGTGAGCGCCTTGAGCTACCCGCCGGTCCGCGGGAATGTCTGGACCGACTACACCGGCACCGCGAGATCGGTCCGGGGCCGGGGCGTCGCACGCGCCCTGAAGCTCCAGACCGTCATGCAGGCGATCGGACGCGGTGTCCCCCGCGTCCGCACCGGGAACGATGCGGCGAACGCGCCGATCCTCCACCTCAATGAGGAGATGGGGTACCGGCAGTTCGGCGGCGGCATCCAGTACCTGAAGCCCGCCTAGGGCGAACGCGCAAGGCGGGTGGCGATCTCGCCCCGGTGCTCCCACTCGTGCCCGAGCATGCTTCGCAGGCAGCGCCGCAGCGTGTACACCGACGCGCCGCCGCGGCGGACGCTCGTGCGCTCCGCGTCGCTCGCGGCACGGATGCGCTCGATGGCCGCGGCACGCGCCTCCCGGAGCGCCACGCCCAGGTCGAGGTCGCCACGCAGCGCGGCGTTCGTCGGGTCGCCCACGGACTTCGTCGTACGGAAGACGCTGTAGACGTACGCCTTGTCCGCTGCGATCACGTGCTCGAGGATCGCCCGCAGCGACCTTCCCTGCCGCGGCTTGGCGTCGAGCCGGCGGCGGTCGATGCCCTCCACCGATGAGAGCAGGTCGGCTCGGGACCACTCGAGCCAGCGCGCGTAGCGCTCGAGATCGGCGCGCGCGACGGGCTCGAGGTCGGTGGCGAGCTGCACCGCGCCGATGAATCCTCCCGCGTGCGTTTCCGCCGCCACGCGCGTCGTGACCGCGGGGTCGACTTTCTCGCCGTGGCCGTGCAGCCAGCGGAGATAAGCGTGGATCTCGTCCGGCGCGGCGGCGACGGCCTCGTCAGCGGTGCGCCGGTACACGCAGCACCCGAGCAGCCCGGGTATGTGCACCATCGTCGAGCGGCGCTGGGGCCCGGTCTCGACGTAGAGGTCGTACGTCGCCACTACGGCTGCGCCTGCATCGCTCCCTGAACGCGACGCGAGTCGGCCTTCGGCGCGATGAACAGGAGGAAGAAGATGCCGTAGAAGGGGAGATGGCCGAGGAGCTCCTTCCAGCCGAACACGAAGAGCGATGCGGTGAAGATGAGCGCTCCGATCGCCATGACCGGGCGCGTCACCCACGGCGAGACGATGACCGCGCCGATCACAAGCTCCGTCACCCCCGCGAGGAACGCGAACTGGCTGTCGGGCAGGGCAAGCGGGCCGACGAGCCGGGTCACGTTGAGGTAGGGCCGCTCGGCGAGCAGTGCTTCGGCCAGCCCCGGGTTCAGCAGCTTCTCGGTGAGCGCCCCGTAGAAGACGGCGAACCCGAGCATCACCCGGAGCAGTGTTAGAGAAGCCCGCGGTATCTCCGCCCCGGTCACCGGAGGCGTGACGCCGCGGACCCGGTCGAGCGAGAACGGCCCACGGCCGACGAGGAACAGGAAGACCGCGATGCCGAAGATGTGGACCTGCTCGAAGATGCTCTCGACGCTGAACGGGACCATCGCGATGAGACCGAGCAGCGCGAGGAGGATCGCGGCCGCGCGCGTGGCGAGGCCGAGCACGATCATCAGCCCGCACATCGCCTCCGCCGTGAGGATGAGGAACCCGAACACGTTCTCCGAGCCGACCTCGAGGTTTTTCGCCGGCGCGAACAGGATGCCGACGATCGCCGCGACGACGAGCGCGAGGCCCAGGTGCAGGCCGAGCGCGAGCGGCGCGTACGGCGCGAAGCGCTCGAGCCACTTCACCGTGCCCGGCTCTGGCAGGCGCCGCTCCCAGGCCCAGGCCGCGGCGACCGCGAGCGCCGCGATGCCGAGCGCGGCGAGGACGGGCAGCGTGAACAGCAGCTCGTAGCGCGTGGGAAAGGCGGTCGGGTCCGTGAACCACTTCACGTGGCTTTCGGGACTACGGAGCATGGCTACGACGTGGCCGCGAGGCGACGTGGCAGCACGGGCGCGGCGATGAGCCGCGTTGCGGCCAGCTACACGTCCCGTGCTGAAGCGTGTACGATCGGTACATGGCCGAGCGTGGAGCGCGTCGTCTCAACGTGACGGTGGATGCTGAACGGGCGGCGAAGCTGGCGCGATTGGCTGAACGAACGCACGTCCAGGAAGGCACTCTCGCCCGATCACTGCTCTCGCAAGCCCTGGACGACACGGACGCGGACCCGAGGAATGTCGTCGCACTGCTCGACGGGATCCCTGGTGCTTTTCGCACGGCGCAGCAGGGGCTGAGGCAGGCCCGCACCGGCCGCACGATCGCGCTCGACGACCTATAGGTGGTCACAGCGCCGCTTCGCGTCGCCGTGACCGTCCTGCTGCTTCGCCTATCGCCTACGCAGTAAGCGGTGGCCCGGGTCGAGCTCGCGGCGGCGGCTGTCGCAGATCTCGATCGACTCATCAGCACACACAGCCTGCCCGCGGACACGAGGCGGCGCGTCAAGCGCTCTCTCCGTTCTCTGGAGCGTTTCCCGCACATCGGACCCGCGCTCGCGGGGAGATGGACAGGCTTCCGCTTCCTGCTCGGACCGTGGCGCTGGATGCTGATCGTGTACGTCTTCCGAGAGGATGAAGAGCGCGTGATCGTCGTGACCATCCAGGACGGGCGTTCGTCCACGGCGGCGAGGACGGCGGAATGAGGCCGCCTCATGCCTTCCGCCGCTCCTGCCATCGGGCGTGTGGGACCACCGAGAGACGTTCCGGCAGCGCTCGACGTGCCAGACGCAGCGTCACGACCACGGCGCGGAAGAGTAATCGGTGGCGGGTGCCCCAGCACAGCCCGAAGGCGCGGCGGAGCGTGGGCGGGAGGAGGCCGGCCGTCAGCGCGTCGATCGGGGCATACACGCGTCCCGGCAGCGGGAGCGGCCGTCGGATCGAGCGCGCCAGCAGGCGCGACGTGTCGTCGGGCACGACCTCTACGGCCAGCATCTCGCGTTCGAACGCCTCGAGCTCTGCCAGCGTCGCCGGCAGCGACGTCGCCGGGATGCCCAGCGCCGTCGCGATCGGCTTCGACTCGGCCCAGTAGCGCTCGCGGTCGGCGGTCTGGAGCGGACCGACGACCAGCTCGTAGAGCCGCAACGATGTGAGCACGAGCGTCGCCTGCACCCAGAGCAACAGGCGGGGTTCCCGCGCCTCGTACGGCCGGCCATGCACCGTGACCCCCGCCACCGTGAGATGGCGGCGGTCGATACGTCGCAGCGCCTTGCGTGCCGCGTCAGGCTCATCGAACACGACGGTGAGCGTCGTGTCGAGTGTCCGGTGCAGCCTGGCGAACGGCTCCTCACGGAAGCGCGAGTGCTGCGCCACGCCCGCCGCGACGAGCGGGTGCGCGATCTGGAGCAGCAATGCCGCCGTGCCGCCGAGCAGCAGGAACATCTCGCGGTCGATCCGTCGCGCGACCGATCGCGGGGGGAACAGGTCGGGCTCTCGCACACAGGCACACTACGGTGGTGGCGCTGATGCGATCGTTCCGCTTCGCGCTCGCCGGACTCGCCTACCTGCTCCGCACACAGGGCAATGCGCGGATCGAGGTCGCCATCGGCCTCCTTGCGATCGCCGCCGGGGTGCTGCTCGGGCTCTCCGCACCCGAGTGGGGCGTGCTCGTCCTCACGATCTGCCTGGTGCTCATCCTCGAGGGCATCAACACGGCGGTAGAGCTGGCGGTCGATCTGGCGTCGCCCGAGATGCATCCGAAGGCGAAGGCCGCGAAGGATCTCGCCGCCGGGACGGTGCTCATCGCCGCCGCCGGCTCGGTGGTCGTCGGCGTGCTGCTCTTCGGGCCTAGACTCGTTCGGTGAGGACGCTCGGGCGGGGGTCCTGATCGTGTGATGCCGACGCCGGACGAAAGTGGTCGATACGGCGCGCCGCTCGATGAGCCCGGCGAAGGCTAACGACGTGGGACGACCGCCGATGCGCATCTCGGGTCCGGTGCTCGATGCGCCCGACGTCGCCGCGCTCACGCGCTTCTATGAGCAGCTACTCGGGTGGGAGGTGGAGGACATCGATGGGCCCCGGCCCGGACGTCCGGCCGGTGACGGGTGGTCCCGACTCCGTCCCGCCGACGGCAGCACGAAGATCGAGATCCAGTTCGAGGAGCACTACGTGCGTCCGGTCTGGCCCGGCGCTCCGGGCACGCAAGGCATGCAGATCCACCTCGACATCTGGGTGGAGGATGTGGCCGCCGGCGTTGCGTGGGCGACCGCGTGCGGTGCGACTGAGGCCGAGCACCAGCCTGAGGACCGCGACCACGACCGGCTGCGCATCATGCTCGACCCAGCTGGCCATCCGTTCTGCCTCTGGTCCTGACCGTGACCGCGCTGGAGCTCAGAATTGCTCCGTCCGCATCGCAGCCGTGGGTGGTGCTCGTCATCGGGTCGGTTGTCGTCGGCGTGGTCCTTTCCGGGCCTAGACTCGTGCGGTGAGCACGCTCGATCGATCGGTCGTCGAAAAGGTCGCCGGGCTCGCCCGGATCGAGCTGACGGACGAGGAGATCGAACGCTTCACCGCGCAGCTCTCGGTGGTCCTGGACGCGGTCGACCGCCTGCGCAGCGTCGACACCTCCGCGATCCCTCCGACAGCATCGGTCCTGCCGGTGGACAACGTGATGCGCGAGGACGTCGTGCGGCCGAGCCTGCCCCTCGAAGAGGTGTTCCGCAACGCGCCGGGACGCGACGGAGACTACTTCCGGGTGCAGACCGTGCTGGAGCAGCGGTGAACGCGCTTCCCCGTACGGGGCGCGAGGCCGCGGAGCTCCTCAGGGCTCGCGAGACCAGCGCGTCCGAGCTCACCGACCTGGCGATCGAGCGCGCGCGCGCCGATACGCACAACGCGTGGCTCCTCGTCTCCGACGATCACGCTCGCGCGCAGGCGCGCGCCGCCGACCTGCGTCTGCGCGCCGGCGACGCGCCGCCCCTGTGCGGCGTGCCGTGGGCCTGCAAGGACATCATCGGCACGAAGGGCATCGAGACGACGGCGGGCTCGCGTATCCTCGATGGCTACATCCCGTCATACTCGGCGACGGTCGTGCGGCGGCTCGATGCCGCGGGTGCGGTGATGATCGGCAAGACCAACCTCGACGAGTTCGCGATGGGCAGCTCGAGCGAGAACTCGGCCTTCGGCCCCGTGAAGAACCCGCACGACGCGACACGCGTGCCGGGCGGGTCTTCCGGCGGCTCGGCTGTCGCGGTCGCGGCGGGCCAGGCCGTGTTCTCCCTGGGCACCGACACCGGCGGATCGATACGCCAGCCGGCAGCGCTCTGCGGCGTGGTCGGCGTGAAGCCGACGTACGGGCGCGTATCGCGCTACGGCGTGGTCGCCTTCGCGTCGTCCCTCGACCAGGTGGGCCCCTTCGCGAACGACGTCGAGACAGCGGCGATCGTGTGCGAGGCGCTCTTCGGCGTGGACGAGAACGACGCGACGACCATGGCGCTGCCGGCGGAGTCACTGCGGGAGGGGCTCAGTGACGGCGTGAAGGGTCTACGGCTCGGCGTGCCGCGGGAGTACTTCATCGAGGGCATGGAGCCGGGGGTCGAGCGCGCTGTCCGCGCCGCGCTCGCGGCGCTGGAGCGCGAGGGCGCGGAGCTTGTCGACGTGTCACTGCCCTCGACCGACCACGGCCTGGCCGTCTACTACATCATCCAGCCCGCCGAGGCCTCCGCGAATCTCGCTCGCTACGACGGCGTCCGCTACGGCCTGCGTGTCGCGGGGTCCGACCTCGCTGACACGTATCGCCGCACGCGCGGCGAGGGCTTCGGTCCCGAGGTGAAGCGCCGGCTCATCCTCGGGACGTACGCGCTCTCTGCCGGCTACTACGACGCGTACTACTCCAAAGCGCAGAAGGTGCGGACGCTCATCAAGCGTGAATTCGATGAAGCGTTCGCGAAGGTGGATGCCCTCGTCACGCCGACATCGCCATCAGTCGCCTTCGCGATCGGCGCGAAGGTCAACGACCCCCTCACGATGTACCTGAACGACGCGTTCACGCTCCCGGTCAACATCGCAGGGTTGCCTGGCATCTCCGTCCCGTGCGGGACGTCGGACGGGCTGCCGGTGGGACTCCAATTCATCGCGGGCTCATATCGGGAGGCGACCCTCTTCCGGGTGGCCGCCGCGTACGAGCGCATCGCGGGCCCGATGGAGGTCGCCGCATGACGCTCCAGAAGCGTGCGCTCACGAACTCGCGGGTCGCCCGAATCCCCGCGAGCGGCATCCGCCGATTCTTCGACCTGATCGCCGGGGTCGAGGGGGTGATCTCTCTCGGCGTCGGCGAGCCCGACTTCATCACGCCGGAGCGCTTCCGCAGGGCGGCGGTCGAGTCGATCCAGGACGGGCGTACGAAGTACACGTCGAACTACGGCATCCTGCCGCTGCGCGAGGCGATCGCCGAGCACACCACGAAGCTGCGCGGTGTCCGGTACGACCCGGCAAGCGAGATCCTCGTCACCGTCGGCGTAAGCGAGGCCGTCGACCTGGCGCTGCGAGCGACCTTGGAGGACGGCGATGAGGTCCTCATCGCCGATCCGTCGTACGTCGCGTATGTGCCGGGCATCGTGCTGGCAGGGGGCATCCCGGTCCCCGTCCCGACGGACGCGGACCACGACTTCCGCCTCCGCCCGGAGGACCTGCGAGCCGCGATCACCCCGCGTACCCGTGCGGTGCTGCTCGGGTTCCCGAACAACCCGACCGGTGCCGTGCTCAGCGCCGAGGACGTCGATGGTATCGCCGCTCTCGCCGCGGAGCACGACCTCATCGTGTACGCGGACGAGATCTACGACCGCCTCGTGTACGGCGCCGCGCATGAGTCGATCGTGTCGCGGCCGGGCATGCGCGAGCGCACCGTCTATCTCGCGGGATTCTCCAAGTCGTATGCGATGACCGGCTGGCGTGTCGGTTACGCCTGCGCACCGGCGGAGGTCATCGAGATGATGATGAAGATCCACCAGTACTCGGTCATGTGCGTGCCGACGGCCGGCCAGTACGCCGCACTCGAAGCGCTGCGCAGCGGCGAGGCCGACGTGCAGCGGATGCTTGCGGAGTACGACCGCCGGCGCCGGCGCATCTGGGAGCGATTCAACGCGATGGGCCTGCGGTGCTTCGAGCCGCGCGGTGCCTTCTACTGCTTCCCTGACGTGAGGAGCACCGGTCTCGACGACGCGACCTTCGCCGAGCGCCTCCTCACGGAGGAGAAGGTCGTCGTCGTGCCCGGCAGCGCGTTCGGCGACGGCGGCCGGGGTCACATCCGCGCGTGCTACGCAGCGTCGATGGAGCAGATCGATGAGGCCTGCGACCGCATCGAGCGGTTCCTCTCACGCCTCTGAGCGGGCGCTCACGCGCCGTCCCGCGGCCATGACCACGTCCGACGACCAGCCGCCCGAGCACTGGGCCGGTACCGCATCGCTCGACCCGACGCCCGTCTGGAAGCAGTACCTCATCGTGGTCCTGCTGCTGATCGGCGCGCTCGCCGTCATCGGCGTGGCTGCCGCGCTCGCGATCGCGCCGCAGCTGGCGACGCCGCCCGCCCTCGTCCCCGGCAACAGGCTCGTCCTCGCGCGCGCAGAGCTGCCGGGCGTGATGAAGGCGCCGCTGCGGATCGGGCAGGGCATCGTGCCGGAGCGGCAGGCGCTCTGGATCCTCCAGGTCGCTGACCGCGAGTACATCGCGGTGAGCGCGTACTGGTCGCACCCGGACACCGGTGAGCGCTGCCCAGTGCTCGCGGGGTCGCTGACCCCCGGGCCTGCGGGAGCGGTCTGGCGGGCCGGCCCCGGCTGCGAGGGGCACAAGTGGAACTTCGGACCGCGCGGCGACCCGCTGAACGCCCCACGCAGCCTCGATCGTTATCTTGTGTCCGTGGAGGGAGACCGCGTCATCGTGAATCTGTCGCGCGCGATCCGCGGCTTCGGCAAGACTCCCCAGCCCACGCGCTCTCCGCTATGACCGGGACGGCCGCTCCGTATGCCCTCGTCATCGGCATCGAGTGCCACGTCGAGCTCGCGACGAGCTCGAAGATGTTCTGCGGCTGCGCGGCGCGCTGGTTCGGCGCGGCGCCGAACACGCTGGTCTGCCCGGTGTGCCTCGGGCTGCCGGGCGCGCTCCCGGTCCCGAACCGCCGGGCGATCGAGCTGGCCATGACCGCCGGGCTCGCGCTGCACTGCGAGGTGCCGGCGCACACGAAGTTCGACCGGAAGAACTACCTGTACCCCGACCTCCCCAAGGGCTACCAGATCTCCCAATACGACCTGCCACTGAACACGGCCGGCTGGCTCGAGATCGCCGGCGACGACGGCCGGCCGAAACGCATCCGCATCACGCGCGCACACCTCGAGGAGGACACTGGCTCGCTGCACCACGACGGCCGCGGCACGCTCGTCGACTTCAACCGCTCTGGCGTGCCGCTGCTCGAGATCGTGAGCGAGCCCGACATCTCGTCGGCGCGCGAGGCGCTCCGCTACCTGGAGTCGTTGCGCGAGATTCTCATCTTCGCCGGCGTTGCCGAATTCCGCCTCGAAGAGGGCGGCGCGCGCTTCGACGTCAATGTCTCGATCCGCTTCGACGAAGGCGGTGAGACGCGCTGGCCGCCGCAGAGCGAGATCAAGAACCTCAACTCCTTCCGCGCCCTCGAGGAGGCCGTCGCGTACGAGTCCGCGCGGCTGTGGGACGAGTGGCACGCCGGGGGCGACATCCGCACGCGCAGGACGAAGGTGACCGTCGGCTGGAGCCCGGAGCGCGGCAGGACCTTTCCCCAACGGCAGAAGGAAGAGGTCGACGATTACCGCTATTTCCCCGAGCCCGACCTTGTGCCGCTCTCGCCGGCACCGGCGGATGTCGAGCGCCTACGAGCGGCTTTGCCCGAGATGCCGGTCGAGCAGCGTGCGCGCTTCGTCCGCGACCACGGGCTATCCGAGTACGACGCGCGGGTCCTCGTCTCTGATCGCGCGCTCGCCTCCTTTTTCGAGGACGCCGTGCGCGCCGCCGGCGGCGAGCCCAAGCAGGTCGCGAACTGGGTGACCGGCGAGCTGCTCCGATACCTGAAGGAGGGCAACGGTGCGGTGTCCGCCGCGAAGGTCACGCCCGCGCACATCGGCGAACTCGTGCGCATCGTGAAGGATGGGACGATCAGCAACACCGCCGCGAAGGAGGCGTTCGCCGAGATGTGGGTGTCCGGAAAGGCGCCGCGCGACGTCGTCGAGTCAAAGGGGCTGGCACAGGTGTCCGACGAGGTGCAGATCCGCGCGGCGGTCGACGCGGTCGTCGCGGAGAACGACCAGGCGATCGCGACTTACCGCGCCGGGAAGCCTCAAGTGCTCGGCGCCCTCGTCGGCAAGGTCATGAAGCGCATGGGCGGAAAGGCCAATCCCGCCGTGGTCACCAGCGTGCTCCGGGAGCGGATCGGCTGAGCCGATCGGCTACGGCTCACGAGGGGGAGGCGCGTGCCGCAGCTCGCCGATCACGACGAGCGAGGAAATGTGCTGGAAGATGAGCCGAGCCCCCGACGCTGACCGTCCGTACTTCCGACTTGGGTCCGCTGGAAGGCCCCGCCGCTACGGCAGCCGCAGGTACCCCGGCAGTGTCAGGAATTCCACGAACTCGTCCCCGAGCGCGACCTCCTCGAAGAGCTCGCGTGCTTCGGCGAACTTCATGTCGGCGAACGTGTCGCCGTAGGTCTCGCTCAGCTGCGCGAGCTCCTCGTCCTCGATCTTCCGGATGGAGTCGGGCGTCACGGTGGTGCCCTCAGCGGTCTTGGCGCCGTGACGGATCCACTGCCAGATCTGCGAACGCGAGATCTCGGCGGTCGCCGCGTCCTCCATGAGGTTGTTGATCGCGACCGCGCCGGTCCCGCGTAGCCACGACTCGATGTACTGGATCGCCACGCTCACGTTCGCGCGCACGCCGGCGTCGGTGACCGTCGCGCCCGGGACGCGTACGTCGAGCATCTCCTTCGCCGCGACGCGCACCTCCTCGCGCGTGCGCTCGAGCTGGTTCCGGCGTGTCCCGAGGACGCGGTCGAACTCCTCCATCGCGGTGGGGACGAGGTCGGGGTGCGCGACCCAGGTGCCGTCCATGCCGTCGTTCGCCTCCCGCACCTTGTCTTCGCGCACTCGGGCGAGCGCCGTCTCGTTGACCTTCGGGTCCTTGCGCGTCGGGATGAAGGCCGCCATGCCTCCGAGCGCGAACGCGCCGCGCCGGTGGCAGGTCCGGATGAGCAGCTCGGTGTACGCGCGCATGAACGGGACAGTCATCGTCACCTGCGCGCGGTCCGGGAGGCACATCTCCGACCGCGAGCTGAACTTCTTGATGAGGCTGAAGATGTAGTCCCAGCGGCCGGCATTCAGGCCGCCGGAGTGATCGCGCAGCTCGTAGAGGATCTCGTCCATCTCGAAGGCAGCGGTGATGACCTCGATGAGGACGGTTGCCTTGACCGTCCCGCGCGGGATGCCGAGGCGGTCCTGCGACCAGTTGAAGATGTCGTTCCAGAGGCGCGCCTCGAGGTGGCTCTCGGTCTTCGGCAGGTAGAAGTACGGTCCGCTGCCGCGCTCGATGAGGCGCTTCGCGTTGTGGAAGAAGTAGAGGCCGAAGTCCATGAACGCGCCGACGAGCGGTCGGCCGTCGACCTCGATGTGCTTCTCGGGGAGGTGCCAGCCGCGCGGCCGCACGACGAGCGTGGCGATCCGGTCGTTGAGCCGGTACTCGCGGCCGTCCGGGTTCGTGAACTCGATCGTTCGCGTGATCGCATCGCCGAGATTGACGTGGCCGTCGACCATGTTGACCCACGTCGGCGTGTTCGCGTCCTCGAAATCCGCCATGAAGACGGACGCGCCGGAGTTGAGCGCGTTGATCACCATCTTCCGGTCGGTAGGCCCGGTGATCTCGACCTTGCGGACCTGGAGGTCGTCCGGCACCGGGCTCACGCGCCAGTCCGACTCGCGGATCCTCCGCGTCGCCGGGAGGAAGTCGAGCGTCCCATCACGGTCGAGCGTCGCCTGCCGCTCGCGCCGCGCCGCGAGGAGGCGGTCGCGCGTCGGGGCGAACTCGCGCTGCAGATCCGCGATGAAGCCGAGCGCCTCGTCGCTGAGGATCTCGCGCTGGCGACCGGTCACCGTGGCGTGGACTTCGATCCCCGTCATCGCGCCCCGTATCCTAGCCGCGTGCTCGGGGAGGTCGCCTTCGCGCTGCTTGGCGTCCTCTTCCTGCTGACGGGTCTGCGCACGCTGTTGGCGTCCCTCTATCAGCTGCTCTTCGGGAACCTGCCGACCAACACCATCGGCGCCATCGCCTTCGCGATCTTCGCCGCCGCTGTGCTCGCCCCGCTGCTGGCCCGCGTCTATGGCCCACGCCGCGCGATCGGCTTCACTGCCCTGGCGCTCGGCCTGATGACCGTCCTGGCAACGGTCTCGCGCGTGGCCTGGCTCGATCTGCTCTTCAGCGGCATCGCGGTGATCGCCGGTTGCTGGTGGCTTGCGCTCCTGCACGCCTCACGTCCTGGCGGGCGCCCATCGCCGCTACCAGTCGCGATCCCGCTGGCACTCGTGACCGACTTCGCCCTGCGTCACGCCTTCCGGACCGTGCCGGTCGTGGACCTGCCGCTCGGGGCGGCCGTCCCGCTCGTGCTCGCTGCCGCTCTGGTGTTCTTTGCTGCCGGTCTCGCGACCATCGCCGAAGCGCGAAGCTGGACCGCTCCGAATCTCGCCGGCGCACTCGCGCTCGCTGCCCTGCCGCCGCTGCTCATGGTGGGGGAGACCGGGGCGACGAACGCGGCGCAGGTCGCGCTCGCCGGTGGCCTCGGGTTCGGCCCCGAGCCCGTGCGCGCCACGCAGCTCGGGGCCGTCGCGGTGGGTGCCGGCCTCGGTACCGGCGCGGTGCTGCTGTCGCGTGACATACCCCGGCGACCCTTCGCCGCCGCCGCCCTCCTGGCCGGCGCGACGCTGATGTGGCTGCACGTGCCCATCCTCTCGCTCGTGGCGGGGGCGGCGCTGGCCTGCGGCTTCCTCATGGCGTCCTC
>JACDAF010000122.1 GCA_013695575.1 Chloroflexota bacterium
CTCTTGGCGACCTACCTGGCGCGACGCGCCTGCCATCGGGCGGCCGGGACGACCGGAGTGCGGCGCACGGCGCTGGCCAGCGAGCCGATCAGAGCCAGGGAAAGTCCAGGCTGTACGAGGACGCGTCGTTCGCAGGGTCGCCGAGCCGAGGCACCGGCGCGGAACTCGGCTTCATCGCCGAGCGCTCGCTGGCCTCCAGCTCACCGCTGTGCTCCGAGCCGTTACCGTCCGTCACCGTCGCGACAGCTTGCTCGATCATGGCGCCCCTCCCACAACTGAGCGGGATGCTGCGCCGTTCCGGTTAAGAACGCGTTGAGGCAAGCCGCTCGAACGGATCGCGAGAGTGTGCGGCTCTCACGAACTGCCGGTCAGTGTCAGGTGCGGGAAGCCTCCTCGGCCCGCCGCTCGAACGACTCATCGCACGGAGAACCTCGCATCAGCTGAGATGCTTCCGCACCAAGGCTGTCATTCCGCCGGAGCTGGCGCCTTCGCGGGCACCTCGGGCATGGCGAGGAGCTCCAGCACCGACTCGCGCTTCTCGATCGAGGCGCGAGAGCTGATGAGCTCGAGCACCTTCTTGCGGCCCTTCATCTTGCCGATGAGGATCGCTCCGACGAGCCGGTCCCCGAGGAAGAACAGCCGCTTGTAGTTGCGCAGGTCCTCGTCGAATTCGACCAGGTCCTCGGCATCCGGCTCTTCTTCCGTCGTGACGCCCATCACCGAGATGTTCGAGTTGAACATGCTCGAGGCGTAGGTCGGCACCTCCACATACGGCTCCCGCGCGCCGAGCATGTTCTTCGCGACGTGGCGCCCGTGATTGAGTGAGTTATCCCACGTCCCCATCCGGTGGTGACGCTGAGACACGACGTCATAGAACTCGGCCACGTCACCCGCGGCCCACACCTCGGGCGCCGTCGTTTCCAGGAACTCGTTCGTGACGACGCCGACGTTCGTCTTGACCCCGGTGTCCTTGAGCAGATCGATATTCATCGTGAGGCCGAGTCCGACGCCCACGAGGTCCGCTGTCGCGCTGAACCCATTCGTGCCGGCGACCAGCGTCGACCCGTTCGACGGCGCCACCGAGGCGATCGTTTCCTCGTAGTGGAGGTGGACGCCGGCGTCTTGCGCGAGGAGGGTGACGGTGCGGCCTCCCGCCTCGTCGAGCGAGCGCCGCAGGAACCAGGGGCCGCGCTGCAGCCAGTGCGTCTCGACCTTCTGGTGATTGAACGCCTCGGCGAGCTCGTAGCCGATGAACGAGCCGCCGAGCACGACAGCGAGCCTCGACTCCTTGATTCGCGCCAGCATGCCCTTCGCCTCGTCGAAGTACTGAAAGTTGAAGATGTGCTGCGCCTGGTCCGACCCCGGAACCCGTAGCGGATTCGGTCGCCCGCCGGTCGCGAAGAGCAGGCGGTCGTAGGGAGCCTGCCCGCCCGGCTCCATGGTCACGACCTTCGCGTCGATGTCGATGTGCGTGACCTTCGTCTCGAGGCGGAGACCGATGCGCAGCTTGTCGTGCCACTCCTGATCCCGGACGTAGACGCGCTGCTCGAAGAGCACGCCGCGGAGGAATCGCGGGAGCGACACACGGTTGTAGAGCGTGTACGGCTCGTCGTCGATCATGAGGATCTCGCAGGCAGCGTCCAGCTTCCGCAGCTGCTCGGCGCAGTACGTTCCGGCCGCGCCATTCCCGATGATCACGAAGCGCGTGGCCGTGGCGCCCACACGAGGGCCTCCTGTGAGTGGGATGTCCGCCAGTGTGCCAGTGCCGGCGGCGGGATTCGAACCCGCACTGACGACGGTCTTAAATCGTCGGACTCTGCCGTTGGTCTACGCCGGCGAGGCAAGTCTACGAGGGGAACGTATCGGCCCACCGCGCGTCAGACTGGGTGTCAAATGCGTTCTCTCGCGGCCCTCGCGGTGATCGCCGCATCGCTCGGCTCCGGCCTGATGGCCGAGGCATCCTGCGCGCCGCCCGATCCCGTCGCGCAGCGGGTCGAGCGAGCCGACGCCGTTGTCTGGGGCACGGTCGTCGGCGACGGGGGCGGCCTGCTCTCGGACCGGCGCTCGCTCCGCGTGCGCGTCCAGACCGTCTACAAGGGGAGCGTGCCGGCCCAGGTCACCGTGAGGATGGGCCCGGAGATCCCGAACCCGGGGCCGGGTCAGGTCGGGGTGACGAGCGTCGACTATGCGGCCGCGCCCGGGAGCTCGCACACCCTGTACCTGAAGCAGCACGCGCCCGACGGATTCAGCACGGACGCCTGCAGCGGCTCCCATGAGGGCGAGCCGACCACTGAGGAGACCACCGTCCTCGGCGCGCCGCGCGTACCTGAGCGCGGCCCCGGGGTGCCCGGCTCGACGACGGACCTCGACCGCGCGCTCGCCGCCGGAGCGATCGGCGCGGTCCTCGCGGCGACCTACCTGTCCTTCCGGGCCGCGTCCGCCTTGGAGCGCTTCCCTGGGAGGCGCCCCTAGATGTCGCGGTCGTCGCGGCCCTCCGGCTCGTCCGTGCCCCAGCGCTCGTGCTGCGCGTGCAGCTGCGCGCCCCGCTTCGCGATCCAGTTCTCGATGAGGCGCAGGACAGCACCGTCGCGCGGCAGAGGCGCCTCGTCGCGGTGACGGTTGGCGCAGTCGAGGTGGACATGCGTGGCCGTGCGCGAGGTCGGGAACATGGGCATCCCGCACCGCTCGCACTCCGCGGTCCCATCTTCCCTCAGCGCGCTGCGCAAGCCCCTGCCGAAGGCATCGGTGTGTACACTAGGACCACACGCCGCGCCCCCGGGCGCAGCGGCTTTTCGCCCCGAGGCAGGCTCGCCGTCCATGCCCCAGGACGCGTGCCCCACCCGATGGTGGAGCGGATCTCGCGGCAATCCCATGAAAAGGAGGTGGAGGATCGACATGCGGCCCTACGAGCTCATGTACCTGATCCAGCCCACCGCCGACGAGGAGCGCCTCACGGCCGTGAGTGACCGGCTGCAGCAGACGATCGGAACGCTGGGTGGCAAGGTCGAGAAGGTCGCACCTCCCGTGCGCCGCAGGCTTGCCTACGAGATCGCCCATCACCGCGACGGTCAGTACGGCGTCATCGAGTACTCGCTCCCGCCGTCGGCGGCACGCGAGCTCGAGCGCACCATCAAGCTCACCGAGGACATCCTGCGTCACCTCGTCATCCGCCGCGACGAATAGCGAAAGAAGGACTGAGCCATGGCATCGATGGCAAAGATCTCCATCATCGGCAACGTCGGTCGTGACCCCGAGCTCCGCATGACCTCAGGCGGACGTCCCGTCTGCGACTTCTCCGTCGCCGTGAACCGTGTCTCGACGAGCGCGGGCGAGCGGACCGAGCAGACCGACTGGTACCGCATCTCATGCTGGGGCAAGCAGGCCGAGACCGCGCAGCAGGTCGTGCAGAAGGGTCAGCAGATCTACGTGGACGGGCGTTTCAGCCCGCGCGAGTGGACCACCAAGGAAGGCGAGAAGCGCACGAGCCTCGACATCAGCTGCAATGATTTCCAGCTGCTCGGCAGCCGCC
This sequence comes from Chloroflexota bacterium, assembly GCA_013695575.1. Taxonomy (GTDB): domain Bacteria; phylum Chloroflexota; class Limnocylindria; order P2-11E; family P2-11E; genus JACDAF01. Next base: position 3,530 of record JACDAF010000122.1, read on the forward strand.
GTGACCGCGAGGGCGGCATGGGTGGCGGTCCGGTCCCGGGGGGCCAGGGTGCCGACGCTCCGGCGGGGACCTTTGACCCCGACGAGATCCCGTTCTGATGGCTTCCGAGACACCTCCCCAGCCGCCCGCCCAGGGGCCGCGTCCCGCAGGACCACCGGGTCCTCCAGCTGACCGACCGCGTTACGGCGGCCCTCGCCCCGGCGGCTCGGGCGGCGGTCGCGGTGGAGACCGCGACGACCGCGGTGGCGATCGGCCGCGCTACGGCGGGCCGCGCCGGCCGCGTCGCAAGGTCTGCTCGTTCTGCGTCGACAAGGTCAAGAAGATCGACTTCAAGGACATCGGTCGTATTCGCCGCTACGTGAGCGAGCGCGGCAAGATCGACCCGCGCCGCAAGAGCGGCAACTGCGCGAAGCACCAGCGCATGCTCACGACCGCGCTGAAGCGAGCCCGCCACATGGCGATGCTTCCGTACACCGCCGACCACGTGCGCGCGCAGATGTCTCCGCAGGCCCGCGCGATGGCCGGCGGCCCGCCGCCACCACGCGCCGAGCGACCGCCGTTCCGCCCGATGGGGGCGCCGTATGGCGCGCCGCGTCCGTTCACACCGCCGGCGGGCGGCGTGCCGCAGGCCGGAACCCCGCAGGGTGTCCCCCCGCAAGG
>JACDAF010000127.1 GCA_013695575.1 Chloroflexota bacterium
TCGACGCCGTTCTCGACGGCGGCCGCGGCGGTCACGACCTTGAAGGTGGAGCCGGGCGGGTACAGCCCCTGCGCCACGCGGTTCACGAGAGGACGCTCGCGGTTCTGGTTCAGCTGCGTCCACGCGACGTCCTGCTGGGCGGGATCCGACACGAGCGACGGCTCGTAGTTCGGCAGGCTGACCGACGCGCGGATGGCACCGGTGCGCGGATCGAGGACCACGATCGCGCCGCGGCGGCCGCCGAGCGCCGCGACGGCCGCCTGCTGGACCGCGGGCTCGATCCCGAGCATCAGCGAACCGGGCTCCGCGAGCTGCTTCAGGTACCTCGCGCGCATGCGGCCGACGGGGTCCGCCGGATCCTGCCCGATGAGAGACTCGCCATAGGCGCCCTCGACGCCGGCGGCGCCGTACTTGAACGATGCGTAGCCCGTGACCTGAGCGAGCGAGCGGTCGGCATACACGCGACGCCACCCGTCGGGCGTCTGGCGGCTTGCGGCAAGCTCGCCTCCCCTCGCGTCGACGATGCGCCCGCGCGGCCGGTCGATCGAGGCCGCGAGGAGGCGCGGGTTGAACGGGTCGTCGGACAGCTCCTCGGCGGCCACGAGCGTCCAGTACCCGACGCCGAGCGAGGTCGCGAGGAACGCGATCGCGATGACGAGCGTCAGGGCGCGGATGTTCGCGGCCATGGGGCTCACCGGCCCAGCAGCACCGTTGTGGACGCCGTCCGCCTGATCACGGGCCGCCCCGCACGCGCGCCGTGATGTCGCTCACGCGGATGAGCAACGCGGTGAGCAGGAAGTTGGTCACGAGAGAGCTGCCGCCATACGAGACGAACGGCAGCGTGACGCCCGTGAGCGGGATCAGCTTCGCATTGCCGCCGACGATGACGAGCGTCTGGAACGCGACGATGAACGCCAGCCCGGCGGCGAGCAGCTGCAGGAACGTGGTCGGGGCGCGGAGGGCAATGAGCATGCCGCGGAACACGAACACCAGATAGAGCGCCAGGAGCGCGAGCCCGCCGACGAATCCCGTCTCTTCGGTGAACGCGGCGAAGACGAAGTCGCTCCAGACGATCGGGATCCGCTCGGGCATGCCGTTCCCCAGCCCGGCACCGAGGAGGCCCCCGTTCGCGAAAGCGAAGAGCCCCTGCACGAGCTGGAAGCTCGGGCCGAATCGGAGCTCCTCGTCGAATGGCGCGAGCCACGTGTCGACACGGGCCTGCACGTGCCCGAACGCCTGGTACGCGAGGACGCCTCCGGCGATGAGCATTGCCGCGCCAAGGATCGTGTAGAACCCCTCGCCGGTCGCGACGTAGAGCATCGCCAGGAAGATGCCGAAGAACAGCAGCGTCGCGCCGAGATCCTTTTCGAAGACCATCACGATCATCGCGATGCCCCACATGAGGAGGATCGGCAGGAGGTACGGGAGCGGGGGCACCGGGATCGGGCCGAATCGCCGCGGCGACGACCTGATCATCTCGCGGTGCTCATCCAGGTACGCCGCGAAGAAGACGACCAGCAGGATCTTCACGGCCTCCGACGGCTGGAACTGGAACAGGTTGCCGACACCGATCCAGATGCGGGCACCGTTGATCTCGCGCCCGATGCCGGGCAGCAGGGGCGAGATGAGCAGGGCGACCCCCGCAAGCGCCCAGGTGTACTTGTAGCGCGACAGCACCGAGAGATCGCGCGGGAACAGCATCGCCACGACGAACGCGGCGCCAGCGATCGCGCACCACGTCAGCTGCTGCAGTGCCAGCCGCTCCGGCGCGAGACGCTGGACCTCGATGAGGCCGATCGCGGTGAGCGCCAGCGCCAGCGGCAGGAGAAGCTGATCGCCGCGGGTACCCCTTACGACGAGGAACAGATGCAACGCGAGCGCGAGCCCGATGAACGTGATCGGCACCACGACCGGCGTCGCGGAGAAGCTGGCGACCGCGGACGCGACGACGGCGACGTAGCCCAGCACGAGCAGGGCGGCGACGACGACCAGCAGCCGCAGCTCGGCGAAGCGCGGCACGGCGCGGAGCCGGATCACGCCTGCTCCAGCCGGAGACCGATGCGGCCGATGGCGACCTCGTCGCCATAGTGGAGGCGCTCCCTTTGCCAGATCTTCGTCCCGTTGACGACCGTGCCGTTCGTGCTGCCCGCATCCTCGATCCACCACTCGCCATCCGAGAAGCTCACGAGCGAATGGCGGGCGGACGCGGCCTCGTCGTTCAGGACCACGTCGTTGCCCCCATCTCGCCCGATGGAGGTCACCGCGCGCAGCGACAGCCGCTCGCCCGAGCGCGGCCCACCCGCGTGGGTGCGCTGTACAACGAGGTACGCGAGGCCGCCGGGTCGCGCTGGAGCGGCCTCCTCGGTGCGCATCTCCCGCCAGAGTCCCGCGAACGCGCGGACGAGGAACAGGTACAGCAGCACGAGGAACGCGATCCGCACGGCCCAGAGCAGGACGGTGAAGGTGATCTCCACAGCTACGCAGTCCGCTCGAGCGGGGGTCTTCGGTCGCCGGCGCGCTCCGGGCTGGCGGAATCCGCCCGGCCGGGCAGCGCCCGAGGCTCGCTCACGCTATCTCTCTGTCCGGAGGACCAGGTCGTTGCCGCCGATCGTGATGCGGTCTCCGTCAGAGAGGACCACTTCCGCGATCCGGCGACCATTCACGAAGGTGCCGTTGGTGCTCTGCAGGTCGTAGAGCGTGTATCGCCCGAGTCGCAGACGGATCTCGGCGTGCTTCCGCGAGATCGGCCGGTCGTCGAGAACGATGTCGTTCTGCGGGTCGCGCCCGATCGTGCACGGCTCGGGACCGAGCGGGATCCGGCGCCGGTCCTTGGCGATCTCGATCTCGGCCTTTGGTGCGCGCTGACGGTCGCGCAGCAGCGCCTCACGGTCGAGGACCATGGTGTGACCCGACTCGACGGCCCCGAGCTCATGTGCGCCGGGCTCGACATCCTCGCCCGACGCGTCGACGAGGGCGCACGAGACGCGCACGTCACCGGGTGGCACGTCCTCGTCCCGCTCGAGCTCCACCGTCGGATATGCCAGGAGCGTGAAGCCGCGGTCCCGCGCCGCGCCCAGCACGGCCTCCGCCAGATCGCGCTCCAGGCTTCGCCGGTACTGCTCGAACTGAGCGAAGTCACTCGGCGACAGCGAGAGCACGTACGAGTTCGGAACGAAGGTCTTGGCGAGCGAGATCGTCTGGCGCGACTCCATCGCTCGGATGAGACGCTTCGCGAGCTGGACCGGCTGCAGCCGCGCGCCGAAGAGACGGCCCGTCCAGCCCTCGATGAGACGGCTCGCGAGGTGCTCGAGACGCTCCATCACGGCGACTCACCTTCCGTCTTGATGAACTGGGCCCCGATCAGCACGATCGCCGCACTCACGTAGATCCAGGTCAGCAGCCCCGCCGCGAACGCCAGCGCTCCATACGCTTGGAAGATCCCCAGCAGGCGCGTCAGGACGGCGAACGCCAGCTTCGCCACCTCCCAGAGCACGGCCGATACCAGGGCCCCACGGAGCGCCGTGCCCCGCGGCACGCGCCGCCGTGGCACGAGCCGGTAGACGAAGTAGAAGAAGCCAACGCCCGGCAGTAGTCCCAGGAGCGGGGCGGAGATCCCGAGCAGCAGGCGCAGTCCCTCGCCGAAGCCAGCACCGTCAAGGAGGTCCTGCGCGAGCTGGAGTCCGTACGACGCGACGAAGGAGAGGCCGGCGAGGCCGCCGAGCGCGCCCATGAACAGCAGCGCCTCGAGCTTGTCCCGGACGAGGCTCCGCCGGCCCTCGCGCCCGAGCACGCCGGAGAGCGCGATGTCGAGCGCGCCGTAGATGGCGCTCGCCGAGAAGATGGTCCCAAGGAGGCCGATCCCCAGAGACAGGGCGCGGCCCTCGACGAGGCCGCGGACGAGGTCGGTCTCCTCCTGACGCGCGGCCGGGTACACCTGATGCACGAGCGTGGAGAGCTGTCCTGCGGCACGCTCGGGCCCGTAGATGAGGCTGAACGCGCCGATGGCGAGCGCGAGCAGCGGGATGAGCGCGAAGAAGATCTGGTAGGCAACGCCGCCCGCGAGGAAGCCGCAGTCGTCATTGCCGAATCCCAGGGCGATGCGGCGGGCGCGCTGTGCCCCGCGGGCTAGGATGACGGCTCCTTCTTCGCCTCCGCCGGCTTGGACTTCTCGGCGGCCGCGGCGGGTTTCGACTCGGTCGTCTCGGCCTTTCCGCCCTTCCCCTCCTTCACGCCCGTGCCGTCCGCCTTCGCGTCCTTGCCGTCCGCCTTCGCGTCCTTGCCCTCCGCCTTCGCGTCCTTCCCGTCCGCTTTCCCGTCCTGTCCGTCCTTGGTATCCCTTCCGTCCGCCTTCGCGTCGGCCTTCGCGTCGCTCGAGCCTCTGCGGCTGTCGGTCTTGTACCACCCGGAGCCCTTGAACACGATCGCGGGCGAGACCATCAGCTTCCGCGGCCGTGCGCCGCACTGGGGGCAGATCTCAAGCGTCGCGTCCTGGTAGGACTGGACCGCCGAGAAGGCATGTCCGCATGCGTCGCACCGGTAGTCGTAGATGGGCACCGCTCGTATCATCGCCCATAGGTGGCTGC
>JACDAF010000147.1 GCA_013695575.1 Chloroflexota bacterium
GCCATCCACCGCGCTACCCCGACCGCTGCGAGCGAGGACGCATGAGCGATGGGTAGATACATCGTGCGACGGCTGCTCATCGCTATCCCGACGCTCATCGCGATCAGCCTCGTCATCTACATCATCCTGTCGCTCTCGCCGATCGATCCTCTCTCCGCGTTCGGCGCGGACCCGCGCGTCCCGCCGGAGGTCCGCGAGAACATCCGCCGCTCGCTCGGACTCGACGAGCCCGTCCATATCCGCTACGTGAAGTGGCTCACCGCGATGCTCCGGGGGGACTTCGGCCAATCCTTCCTGAGCCACGTTCCCGTGATCGACCTGATCAAGCAGCGGCTGCCGAACACCCTGGCCGTCGTCGGCGTCGCCTACCTGGTCGGCGTGCTCATCGCCGTGCCGATCGGGATGATCTCGGCGGTGAAGCGCTACTCGGTGCTCGACAACGTCGCCACGACGCTCGCCTTCATGGGGTTCTCGACCCCCACCTTCTTCACCGGCCTGCTGCTCATCATCATCTTCAGCGTGAACCTCCGGTGGCTGCCCTTCATCTACGACTCGAATCTCAAGATCACCGATCTTGGCAGCCTCGGTCTACAGGTGAAGCAGTCGATCATGCCCATCGCCGTGCTCGCGCTCTTCAACGCCGCGGTGCTGACGCGGTACGTCCGGTCCGAGATGCTAGAGCACCTGCCGCTCGACTACGTGCGGACCGCACGGTCGAAGGGGCTCGTCGAGCGGACGGTCATCATCGGCCACGTGCTGCGCAACAGCCTCATCCCCGTCGTGACGCTGATCGCGCTCGGCGTCCCGACCGTGTTCGGGGGCGCGATCGTCACCGAGCAGATCTTCCGCGTCCCCGGGATCGGCGAGCTGCTCATCCGGTCAATCGGCAACGGCGACATCCCGGTCGTCGCGGGAGTGGTGTTCATCTTCTCGGTCCTCGTCGTCCTGTTCAACCTCGTCGCGGACGTCCTCTATGCGGTGCTCGATCCGCGGATCAAGTACGCATGAGCGAGGGCAGGACGCGGCGGCCGCAGCCGACGCGGATGCACGAGCGAACATGTCCCGAAGGGCACGCCTGATGGCGACGACGGGGGTCCGGCTTGCCCCGCTGGCCCCGGCCGAGGCGCTGCGCCCGGCCCGGTCGCTGTGGCGCGACGCCTGGTTCCAGTTCCGGCGGCACCGCCTGGCCATGGTCGGCCTGTTCACGCTCGCGTTCATCGTGCTCGCGACCCTCGTCGGCCCGTACGTGTGGACGCAGCCGACGAACGACATCGACTTCTCGCGCAGCCTCCTGGGTCCGTCGGTCACGCACCCCTTCGGCACCGACGACCTCGGCCGCGACATGTTCGCGCGGGCGCTGTCCGGCGGCCGGATCTCCATCGCCGTCGGGCTCAGCGCCGTGCTCATCGCCATCACCCTCGGGACGACCATCGGCGCGGTCGCCGGCTACTTCGGCCGGCTGGACAGCCCGCTCATGCGGCTGACCGACCTGTTCCTCTCGCTGCCGATCCTGCCGCTGCTGCTCGTGATCATCTTCCTGTTCCGGGATACGCTGCGGGCGGCACTCGGACCCGAGCTCGGGATCTTCCTCATGATCGTCGCGGTGATCGGGATCCTGAACTGGATGGCGGTCGCCCGCCTCGTCCGCGCCTCGTTCCTCTCGCTCAAGCAGAAGGAGTTCGTCGAGGCCGCGCGCGCCGTCGGCGCTCCCCACCTGCGCATCATCGTCAAGCACATCCTGCCGAACGTGCTGAGCCCGGTCCTCGTCGCGGCGACGATCGGCGTTGGCGGCGCGATCCTCACCGAGTCGACGCTCTCCTTCCTCGGCCTCGGCTTTCCCTCGGACCTGCCGACCTGGGGGCGCCTCCTGTTCGACGGGAAGGACTACATCGACTTCGCCCCGCACTGGGCGATCTTCCCGGGCCTCTGCATCTTCCTGACGGTGCTCTCGATCAACTTCATCGGGGACGGCCTGCGCGACGCCCTCGACCCCAGGCGGGGACTCTGAACCGGTCCGGCCTGCCGAGCCCATCTCTCGTCTGAGACGGATCTGGAGCGCCCCGGCGCTGCTGTTCCTTCTCGCCTTCGTGGCGAGCTCATGCGCACAGGACCGGCCGACGAGGCAGGCTTCCCCCGGCGCGGACGGTCAGGCTGCCGCGCAAGCGGGCGGCAACTTCCGGTTCGGGCAATCCGGCGACATCACGGTGCTCGACCCGTGGAACGTCACGGACGGCAACTCGCTGCTCGTGACGCGGCAGATCTTCGAGTCGCTCGTCGCCTATGAGCCGACGGGCTTCAAGATCGTGCCGAAGCTCGCGACGAAATGGGAGCCGTCAGGCGATGGCAGGACCTGGACGTTCACCCTGCGTGACGACGTGAAGTTCCACGACGGTACCCACCTCACCGCCGAGGCCGTCGTGTTCAACTTCGAGCGTGGCCGCACCACGAAGCACCCGCAGCGGGGGAAGCCGGTAGGCGACG
>JACDAF010000152.1 GCA_013695575.1 Chloroflexota bacterium
GGCCGTGGGATGTAGAACTCGCGATCGAGGATCGAATACCGGCCGCTGATCTCATTGAGCGACGCCGCCCTGTGACGACAATGTTGTCTCGCGACGAAGATGGGCATCTTCAGGTGCAGCTTCAGCTCGCACATCTCGAACGGCGTGGTGTGCCGGTGCCGCATGAGGTACTTGATGAGGCCGGCGTCGTCGCGCTTCCGCTTCGTGCCCGTTCCATACGACACGCGGGCGGCCTGGACGATCGCTCCGTCGTCCCCCATGTAGTCGACGACGCGCACGAAGCCGTGGTCGAGGACGGGCAGCGGCAGGTAGAGCAGCTCCTCGATGCCCGGTGAGGTCGCGCGTCGCGTTGCGCTGGAGCGGTCGCGGAGGGCCTGGATCTCCGCGCGCTGCTCGTCGGTGAGGCCCGACTCCGCGGACCGCGCGAGCTCGCTCACAGCCACGGCGCCGAGTTTAGTGGCGGGCGCCGGAACGGCACTGTCGGTCGGCGGGCCCGGCGGGCCGAAGTTACCGGACAGATTGCGTGCGACCAGGGTTGAGCGCCCATCACGCGTATCAGCCGCCGCGCCGTGCGCGCTCCCAGTCCGTCCGCAGCAGCTCGCAGAGCCAGTGGTCGTGCCAGCGCCCCTCGCGGAAGCTGTGCTCGCGCTGCATGCCGACCTCTACGTAGCCGGCCTTCAGGAGCGCGCGCTTGCTTGGCTCGTTCTCGGCGATAGCGCCGCTCGAGAGCTTGTGGAGGTTGAGCCAGCGGAACGCGTACTCCGTGCGCAGCGCCATCGCCTCGCTGCCATAGCCCTTCCGCCAGGCCGACTTGTCGCCGATGAAGGTGCCGGTGATCGCATTCGCGTTCAGCCAGTCGATGTGGATGCCGCTGGTGCCGATCGCGCGCCCCTCGGCCTCGATGATCCAGATCACGTCGTCCTTCGACTCCCCGATCTTTGTGAACCACTCCTCCTCCTGGGAGAGCGCCATGCCGAAGCGATGCGCGAGGTAGCGAGTCGCCTCCATGTCCGCGAACCACTCGACGAAGCGCGCCGGGTCGCTCTCGTCGGGCGGCCGTAGGGTCACCAGCGAGCCGCGCAATACGGGACCGAACATCGACGGGCAGGATAGGGCCATGCGGCTCACCTTCCTGGGCGCGACGGGCACCGTCACCGGCTCGCAATTCCTGGTCGAGACGGAGCAGGCCCGCGTGCTCGTCGACTGCGGCATGTTCCAGGGCAGCCCGCACGAGGTCGAGCGCAACCGGCAGCCGCTCTCGTACGACCCGCGGACGATCGATGCGATCCTGCTGACCCACGCGCATCTCGACCACTGCGGGCTCATCCCGCTCGTCGCCGCAGAGGGGTTCGCCGGTCCGATCTTCTGCACGAACGCGACGGCCGAGCTCGCCGAGCTTGTGCTCGTGGATTCCGGGAAGCTGCAGGAGGAGTTCGCCGAGCGCGATCACCGACCCTCGCGCCGCGCGCCGGATGCCGCGGCCAACGAGGTCATCACGCGGATCGCTGCCCCGCTCTACGACGAGCGGCGGGCGCGCGCGGCGGTCCGCCTGTTCCGCGCGGTCCGATACGGGGAGGAGCGCGAAGTCGCGCGCGGTGTTCGCGCGACGTTCCTCGACGCCGGGCACATCCTGGGCTCCGCGATCATCAGGGTCGACGCCGAAAGCCGGAGCGTCGTGTTCTCGGGCGATCTCGGCCGGCCGGACACGCCGATCATCCGCGACCCCACGCCCGTCTCGGATGCCGACTACGTCGTCCTGGAAGGGACGTACGGTGGGCGCGAGCACGAGCCGCAGGCGGAAGCCTCGCGCGCGCTCGCAGAGGCAGTGCGGCTCGCAGCCGAGGCAACGGGAGTGCTGCTCATCCCCGCCTTCGCCATCGGCCGAACGCAAGAGATCGTCTGGGAGCTGAACGCGCTGCTCGACCGGCACGAGATCCCGCGTGTGCCGCTGTACCTCGACTCGCCGATGGCGTCGAAGGCGAGCGCGATCTACCACCGTTACCCCGATCACTACGACGAGGAGACGACCGCCGCGCTCACGCGGCGCGAGGATCCGCTCGACTACCCGGGCGCGACGACGACCCGCGACGCGCGCGAGTCGCGGGCGATCGCGAAGGCGAAGCGGCCGCACATCATCGTCGCCTCGAACGGCATGCTCACCGGCGGCCGCGTGCTGCACCACCTCCGCGAGCTCATCGATGACGAGCGTGCGGTCCTCCTCTTCGTCGGCTACCAGGGACAGGGCACGCTCGGGGCGGAATTACAGGGCGGCGCGCGCGAGGCCGTCATCGACGGGCAGAGCCATCCGGTGCGCTGCAAGGTGCGTTCGATCAGCGGGTTCTCGGCGCACGCCGATGAGCGCGAGCTGCTCGACTGGCTCCGGGGGTTCACGCGGGGCACGAGGAAGCCGAAGCGAGTGTTCGTCGTCCACGCCGATCCGCCGGCGCGCGACGCGATGGTCGCGAAGATCCGCGAGCTCGGACTGGAGCCGCACGCGCCCGAGTGGCGCGAGACGGTGGAGCTCGGCTCGGGGACGCTCAGCTCGGAGAGATCGGGGTAGCGGCGCGCCGTTAGGAGATCGGCCGCAGCGCGGCCTCGAGCAGCACCTCGTCGCCGCGCCGGTCTCCGACGTCCAGCTTGGCGCGTATCCGGGTGAGATGGACACGAAGCGTGTTCGGGCTCACGCCCAGGCGCTTCGCGAGCACCTCGCGTGTGACGTGGCCCGCCCCGCGTAGCTGCTCGAGCTCGCGCAGGATGGCGAGCTCCCGCCAGGTGAGGCCCAGCGTGCGGAGGTGGAACGTCGCCTCGTCGAGGGCCGAGGCACCGACCGGGATCGCCGCGTCGGACTCGGCGCGCCGGATCGCGGCCTCGCCCGCGGCACGCAGCGTCCGCGCGGTCTCGCGCGCGACCCCGGCACGCTCGGCGATCCGGCCGGCCCAGACCCCGACCTCGGGCAGGTAGTACGCGAAACCCTGGGCGCCGCGCGATGCCATCTCGCGCACGAGCTGGACCGCGCGAGCCGCGCCGGCGCCGCGGACGAGACGCTCGCGCCAGAATGCCGCGTGGAGCGCCGCGCCGAGGGCCCAGTGGCCCATGCCACGTGACTCGAGCTCCTTCGCGCCCTCGTCGAGCAGCCGAACACCCCCCTTTGGATCACCGCGCTGCGCGTGAACGATGCCGCGGACCAGATCGCGGAAGTGCTCGTCGGCGGGATAGCCCTTCTCCGCGCGGCCGAGGATCCGCTCGGCGACATCCGCTTCTCCGCGCAGCAGCGCCAGGTGGGCGAGATCTTCGGGACCGCCGGTCGCGCTCTGTCGGGCGAGCCGGTCACCTTCGGCCAGCTCGCCTCGCTCCATCTTGGCGCGCGCGAGGCAGAGCAGCGTGTAGCGCCATACCGAAGAGCCGTATGAGCGCAGCGCGGATTCCGCCTTGGCGAAGTCGTCGCCCGCACGATCGTTGTTCCCGGCCATCCACTCCACGAACCCGGAGGTGTAGGTGCCCCAGCCCATCTCCCAGGCGTCGCCGACGCGCGCCGCGTTGCGGGCGGTCGCCTCGGCCGCGCCGCGCGCGGCGGTGTGATCGCCGGCATGCGAGAGCAGGTGCGCGAGCTGCCGGCTTACGCGGGTCGCCACGAGGTCACGCGCGCGCCCGCGCGGCGCCGCCGAGAGCGCGTCCTCGGCCCAGCGCGCGTCCTGGAGTGCCGCCGTGATCTCGTTCGCGGCCGTCTTGTTGATGGAGCGGCCGAGCCGGAGCTCCGCGAGCATCAGGGGGTCGGTGAACGCGTGGCGCTCGGCAATGCGCTCGAGCCTGCGCACCTCATTTCCCCGCACGAGGTAGTAGGCGAGGTGGGTGAGATCCGTGGCGACGCGTGCCGCGAGCGCGGGGTCGCGCACCTGCGGCAACAGGGCTGTCAGCTCGGCCCAGGCGATGTCGAACGACTCGAGGTACTTGAGGCAGCGCCCGTGCAGGACGCGCCGCTCGAGCGTCTGACGCCCGCCCGAGAGCGTCGGGAGGAGACGCTCGGCGTCCGAGCGCGACATCGGCGCGAGCGCCTGGTCGCGGAGCGTGGACACCGCTATGTCATACGCCTCGGGTACGAGATACGCCAGGGGCCGGCCCTCGCGCGGCTGACCAGACGGTGCCGGCGCTTGATCCTACGCGTGCGGCGGGAACGCCTCGGCGAGCTCCGCGATGTGCCCGCGCGAGTGACGCGCCTCGTACGCGGCGAAGTGTCCGGCGGTGACACGGCCCCACTCCGCGTGGACACCTGTGCGCTCGGCCGACCCGGGCGTCTGAAGCAGCTGCACGATCTGTCCATGCGCCTGCTGGAGGCGGCCTGAGAGCTCCACCGGGTCGGCGCTCGCGTTCCCGCGCTCCGCCGCGACGGCGTCCTGGTCGAACGACGCGATCGCCGGCTCGTCTTCCTCGATGCAGCGGCGAATGCGCTCGGCGAAGATCTCCGCCGCGTCCGCGAGGTGGCCGATCACCTCGAGAGCGCTCCACTGGCCGAACCGAGGGGCGCGCAGCCGCTCCGCTCCCGCACGCCGCACCAGGGCGGACACGGTCGCGGCGTCGTCGGCCAGCGCGAACGCGGTGTCCTCGTCGTACGGAAGGAGGTCGGTCACCCCGCCCATTCTGCTGGCAGGGAGGTAGGGACGGTCCCCGCAGGCCGTGTTCGGAGGCCCGCAGGCCACATAACACCTATGAGCCACGTAGTACTTAAGGCGGCCAAGTCCGACGACGAGCGCCGCCGCCACCGCGAGAATCCACAGCATGTCCCGCCCGGCGACCGCCCCCGCGCGGCCCCTCCTCCTCGCGGGGGCGGTCCTCCTCGTCGTCGCGGCCTACGTGCGCGCGGGACCCTTCGACGCGCCGGAAGCGCGGGGCGCCGTTCCGGGCACCGTCGTGCTCGACGCGGAGGGCGCCGTGCTCGCGCGCGATGCGGCTGCGGGCCTGCGCATCCCGATCCGGCTCGACGCGGTCGCGCCACGGATGCTTCAGGCGACGCTCTCGGCCGAGGATCGGCGCTTCCGCAGCCATCCCGGCGTGGACCCCATCGCGGCGGCGCGCGCGCTCCTTCGCGGCGACTCACAGCCATCCGGCGCCTCCACGATCACGCAGCAGCTCGCCCGCCGGCTGTACCTGGGTGATGACGCCGCGCCACCGCTGGTCCGCAAGATCCGCGAGTCCGGCATCGCGCTCCAGCTGGAGGCGCGCCGCTCCAAGGACGAGATCCTGGCGCTCTACCTGAACGACGTGTACTACGGTCGCGGCGCCTACGGCGTCGAAGCGGCCGCGCGCGTCTACTTCGGTACGAGCGCCGGCAACCTGGATCTCGCCCACGCCGCGTACCTCGCGGGTCTCCCCCAACGGCCCGCGAGGTACGCGTCCATCACCGATCACGCGCCAGCGTTGGCGCGCCAGGCCTATGTCCTCGCGCGCATGGCCGAGGACGGCTGGATCTCGGGGGGCGAGGCCACGGCGGCTGGGCGCCAGCTGGTCCGCCCGCTTCCGGAGAGGGCCGCGCCCGTCGCGCCCCACTTCGTCGCGCAGGCGCGGGCCGAGCTGTCGCGCGTGCGGCCCGACCTGGCGGCGCGTGACGGCCTCATCATCGAGACGACGCTCGACGCGGGCCTGCAGTCCGAGGCGGAGCGCCTCGTCCGCCTGCGGCTCGCGGAGCTCGCCGAGCGGCACGCCACCGATGGCGCGCTCGTCGCGATCGAGCCCGCGACCGGGCGCATCCAGGCGCTGGTCGGGAGCGCGACCGATGGCGACGTGGCGCACGGCGGCGAGATCGACATGACGCGGACGCCGCGCCCGGCCGGCTCGACCCTGAAGCCCTTGCTGTACGCGGCCGCGTTCGAGCACGGTCTCACGCCCGCGACCGCGCTCCTCGATGTCCCGTCGACGTTCACCACCGCCGGCGGCCCGTACACCCCGCTGAACTTCGACCGCTCCTTCCGCGGCGTCGTCCCATTGCGAACGGCGCTCGCGTCGTCCCTGAACGTTCCCGCGGTCCGCACGCTCGCGGACCTCGGCCTCGAGACGATGCTCGAGATCTCGCACCGGTTCGGTCTTACGACGCTCTCCACCGCGGAGCGCTACGGGCTCTCGCTCAGCCTCGGCGGGGGCGAGGTCCGCCTGCTCGACCTCACCTCCGCATACGCGGCGATCGGGGCGGGCGGCCAGCTCGCCGAGCCGTTCGCGGTCGCGCGCGTCCGCGACGCGACGGGGCGGGTCCTCTACGAGCGCGCGCCGGCTACGCCTCGCCGCGTCCTTTCGCCGGAGCACGCGTACCTGCTCGCCGACATCCTCGCCGACTCGGACGCGCGGATCCCCGGCTTCGGCTGGGTGACGCCGTTCGACCTCCCCTTCCCCGCCGCCGTGAAGAGCGGCACGAGCACCGGGTTCCGCGATGTCTGGACGGTGGGAACCACGCCCGAGATCGCGATCGGTGTGTGGGTCGGGAACGCGGATGGCTCGCCGATGCTCGACGTGGCGAGCGTGGAGGGAGCGGGACCGATCTGGCGCGACACGATGCTCGCCGCGGCGCTCGCCCGGCGGATGAGCCCGTTCCAGCGGCCCGCCGGGATCGTCGAGGCGACCGTGTGCGCACCGACCGGGCTGCTGCCCGGGCCGGCCTGCCCCTCGCCGGTACGCGAGCTGTTCGTCGCGGGGACCGAGCCGACGGAGCGCGAGCGGTACTACGCGCGAGCCGCCGACGGCACGACGGTCGTCAGCCCGCCGCTCGAGGCGCTCGCCTGGGCGCGCGACGCCGGCCTGGTGGTGAGCAGCGGCGTCACGCTGGGCGCGACGGACCTGTTGCGGATCGTCGCCCCGCTCCCCGGGAGCGTGTTCCACCTCGCGCCCGAGCTCGCCGAGCAGCGCCTCGTCCTCCGCGCGATCGTGGCGCCGGGCAGCGGCGAGGTGAGCTTCGAGATCGACGGCCGGCTCATCGGGACCGCGCCCAGCGCGGACGCGCGCCTCACCTGGGCGCTCGAGCCCGGCGCGCACACGCTTCGCGCGACCGTACGGCTGCCCGACGGCGGCCTGGCCGCGGCCACCTCGTCCTACGAGGTCCGGCGTTGAGACGCCTGCGCCGGATCGAGGCAGAGCGGATCGCCCGCCGGGTCCTGCGCGGGATCCGGACCGGAGCGATCGCCCGCATCCGCCGAGGGCTCGTGGACCTGCGGCCCGCGATCGTCACCTTCCTCTTCCTCACCCTCGTGATCGGTGTGGTCGGGGTCGCGCCGCTCGCTCCGCGCCCCGCGATGCGCGAGCCCGCCGGATTCGCGATCGCGCCGGCGGGAGACGAGGTCGCGCGGCTCGCGCCGATCAGCGTGACGTTCCCCAAGGCTCCGTCGGAGCGCGATCCCGACAAGCTCATCTCGCTCGAGCCCGCGCCTCGCGGCACGTATGCCTGGCTCAGCGCGCGGACCCTCCTCTTCCAGCCGGACTACCCCGGCCTGGCCCGCGGCGCGCTGTACAGCCTCCGCGTGCCGGCGCGGCCGGAGGCGGGCCTGCCGGAGCAGGTCACGAGGCGCTTCACGGTGACCGGCCGGCTCGCGGTCCAGCAGGTCATCCCGGCGGATGGCGATACCGAGGTCCCACTCGGCGCGCAGATCATCGTGCAGCTGAGCCGCTCGGTCGCCCCGCTCACGACGCTCGCCGCGCAACCGAGCGGCGCCGTCCTCTCGTTCGATCCACCGCTCGCGGGAAAGGGCGAGTGGCTCAACACGTCCATCTACCGGTTCATCCCGAGCGACCTCGCGCCCTCGACGGCATATCGCCTCACCGTCGCGAAGGGCCTGACTGCGGCCGCGGACGGCGTCCTGCAGGACGACTTCCGCTCTGCCTTCACGACGATCGCTCCGGCCGTGGCCGCCATCACGCCCGAGGACCGCGCTGACTGGGCAGGGCCCTGGCAGCAGGTCGTCGTCCGGTTCAACCAGCCGATGGACCGGTCGGCGGCGAGCGGGATCACCGTGCGCGATGACAGCGGCAACGCGGTTCCGGGCAGCTTCGCCTGGAGCGAGCAGGACACCGTCGCCACGTTCAGCCCGGCGGTCCGGTTTGCTCCCGCGGCGCGGTACTCGGTCGCGGTCGAGCCCGGCCTGCGGGCCGCCGCTCATGGCACCACCGCCGTCGCACGTACGGTGTCGTTCACGACGATCGGGCTGCCCGCCGTCGCCTCCACCGAACCGCCAGACGGCGCGACCGCCGCCGGGCGGTTCGGCATCTCCATCCGCTTCGCGACCCCGATGGATCCGGACTCGCTCGAAGGGAAGCTCAGCGTGAGCGGCTTCGACGCTGCGCAGCTCGAGGGCCGCGTGTTCGCCAACGAGCGCATGCTCAACGCCAGCCTCGCCCTGAGACCGCGCACGAGCTACACGGTGGCGCTGGCGGCGGGCGCGACCGATCGCTACGGCCAGGCGATGGCCGGGCACCGGTTCACGTTCACGACGGGGGCCGTCCCGTCCTCCGTGAGCCTCGCGCTGGCTGGCTCCGCGCAGGCCGCCACGTACTCGGCGAGCACGGAGCCCGTTCTCTTCTTCTACGCCACGAACGTCTCGTCGGCGGCGTTCACCCTGTGGCCGCTCACGAACGACGAGGGCGCGCGGCTGCTGCACAACGCGGGCAGCGTCCGCGAGTTCACGCCGTCGCAGCCCGCGCTCCGAACCTGGACGGAGACCGTGCGCGGCGCGCAGGACGAGCAGCTGCTCGGTTCGACGTCGCTCAGCGGTGGGGGGCCGCTGCCGAAGGGCTTCTACTTCCTGCGCACCGGCGGCCAGCTGGGGTCGTACTTCGCCTTCGCCGTCGTCGACACCGTCATCGTCACGAAGCTCTCGCATGACGAGCTGCTGGCCTGGGCGATCGATCACCAGAGCGGCGAGCCCGTGGCCGGCGTCGCGGTCCACGCGATCGGCGGCGCGACACCCGACCGCGTCACGACCGACGCGAGCGGCCTCGCCTCTTTCGCGGTGCCACGAGCGCTGCCGGGCCAGGGCGTCGACCGCTCGTACTTCCTCTCGCTGGACGGCGCCGGGCGGAGCGGCGCGCTCAGCACGCGCTGGCAGCAGGGCACCTCGCCGTTCCAGTTCGGCCTGCCCACGGAGTACTGGGCCCGCGAGTGGGTCGGGCACGTCTACACGGACCGCCCCATCTACCGGCCGGGCGAGACCGTCCAGTACAAGATCGTCGTCCGCGCGGACGACGACGCGCGCTACAGCCTCCCGCCGGCGCAGCCGCCGCTTCAGTTCGTCATCTCGAACGCGCGCGGGCAGCAGCTCCGCCGGGAGGACGTCCGGCCGAACGAGTTCGGCTCGTTCGCCGGGTGGTTCGAGCTGCCGCGGGACGCGCCGACCGGCGACTACTCGATGAGCCTCCAGCAGAAGCGCGAGGGCGGCTTCGGGACTGCCATCGCGGGGAATAGGTTCGTCGTCGCCGAGTTCCGCAAGCCGGAGTTCGGCGTCGAGGTGCGTGCCGGCAGTCCCTCCTACGCCAACGGGGACGCGATCGACGTCTCCACCACGGCGACGTTCTACTTCGGCGGAGCGCTCGAGGGCGCCGGCGTCGCCTGGTCCGTGCTGAGCGAGCCCTTCGCGCTGTCTGCCAAGGGCTACCAGGGATACTCGTTCAGCGACCACGACCAGGCGAAGCCCGCGGCGCCACGCGACCCCGTACGCGCGAAGGGCGCCGCGACGACCGCGACAGGCGGGGTCGCCTCGTACGCCGTCCCCGCCGCGCTCTCCGGCGACGAGGGCGCTCAGCGGTTCGTGCTGTCGGCGACCGTCGCCGACGCGAGCGGGCAGGCCGTCGCCGGAAGCACATCGGTCACGGTGCACCCGGCGGCGCTGTACGCGGGCATCCGTCCGGCGCGGTACGTCGCCAGCGAGCGCGCGGACACGACGCTGCAGCTGGTCACCGTGGACACCGCGGGCGGCGTGCTCCCCGGACACAACGTCGCGGTCAAGGTGTACGACCGCCAGTGGATCACGACGAAGGAGCAGCTACCCGGCGGCGGACGCCGCTATCGGAGCGAGCCGCGCGACACGCTAGTGCAGACGCTCCAGGCGACGACCGGCGCCAACGGCGAGGGGACGGTGACGTTCCGGCCGACCAAGCCCGGCACGCTGCGCGTGGTCGCCGAGGTGACCGACGACCGTGGTCGCACCGCGCGCTCGGCGACCTACGTCTGGGTCGGGGGCGGCGGGTTCGCGAGCTGGCAGGTGACGAACGACGACACCATCAAGCTCGTCGCCGACAAGGAGCGCTACGAGGTCGGCGACACCGCGGAGATCCTCGTGCCCGCGCCGTTCTCCGGAGCCACCGGTCTCGTGACGGTCGAGCGGGGCAAGGTCATCACGCGGGCGACGCACAGCTTCCCGACCAACAGCGAGCGGCTGCGGATCCCGATCACGGACGGTTCGGTGCCCAACGTGTTCGTCTCGGTGGTGCTATACCGGCCGCCGACCGGCGCCGATCCGATCCCGCGGTTCAAGGTCGGATACGTGCAGCTGCCCGTCTCGACGGCGACGCGCGAGCTCGTCGTGAGCATCCGTCCCGACCGCGAGCAGGCGAAGCCCGGCGAGAAGGTGCACTACGACATCGCCGTCACCGACCGCAGCGGCAAGGGCGTGCGCGCAGAGGTGTCCGTCGCGGTCGTCGACCGGGCGGTCCTGGCCCTCCAGGAGGATCGCGGCCCCGACGGGCTGCGCGCCTTCTGGGTCGAGCGCGGGCTCGGCGTGAACACGGCGTCATCGATGGCGGTCTCGGTCGAGCGCTGGAACGACGTCATCGGCGAGCCGCCGCGCCAGGGCAAGGGGGGCAGCGGCGCCCAGGTCGGCCGCATCCGCGAGGACTTCCGCAACACCGCCTACTGGAGCGCGCAGCTGGTCACGAGAGATGACGGCACAGCGGGCGTCGACGTGACGATGCCGGACGACCTCACCACCTGGCGGATGCAGGTGCGGGCGGTGAGCGGCGACACGATGGTCGGCGAAGGGCTGAACGAGCTCGTGTCCACGAAGCCGCTGCTGGTGCGCCCGGCGCTGCCGCGCTTCCTCCGCGTCGGTGACGCCGCCGAGCTTCGCGTGCTCGTCCGGAACGCGACGCGCGCGGCGTCGGACGTGCAGGTCGCTCTGCGCGCCGAGGGCGTGAGCGTGGCCGGCGCGCTCACGCGATCCGCGACGGTGCAGCCGGGCACATCGGCGATCCTGGGCTGGCCCGCGGTCGCCGAGAGCGAAGGAACCGTCCGGCTGACGTTCACCGCGACGGGCACGGGCGAGCTCTCGGACAGCGTCGCGCTGACGCTGCCCGCGCTGCTCGACGTCACGCCGGAGACGACGGCGACGGGCGGCGTCGTCGCGGGCGAGGGCGCGCTCGAGGCCGTCTACCTCCCGCCGTTCGCGGACACGAAGAAGGGATCGCTCCGCGTCTCGGTGCAATCCGCGCTCGCCGGGTCCATGGCCGATGAGCTCGCGGCGCTCGCGCCCGTAGACCGCGAAGGTGCCGAGCGCGTGTCGAGCCGGCTCATCGCGACACTCGGCGTGCGCCGGGCCGAGCGGAGCGTCGCGCCGGCTGCGAGCGCGCGGGACGGCGTGGTCGCGAGCGATCTCGCGGGTCTCGCCGGCCGCCAGCGCCCGGACGGCGGCTGGGCCTGGTGCGACGATCCGCTCTGCGGCACCGATCCGAATGTGACCGGGTGGGCGCTCCTCGCGCTCGGCGAAGCGCGGCGCGACGGCCAGGGCGTCGACGCGGGCGTCCTCACGCGCGCGACGGCGTACGTGTCCGCGTACGTGAACCGCGTCACGGACGTGGCGTCACCGGCGGACGCCAGCCAGAAGGCGTTCCTCCTCGCGGCGCTCGCGGCCGCGGCTGGACGTGACGCGAGCGCGGCCCCGGCGCGTGCGCTGTTCGAGCAGTCGCGCTCGCGGCTGGCGCCGTGGGGCCTCGCGTACCTCGCGCTCGGTCTCACCGATGGCGGTGCGGCGCCGGACGATCCGCAGCTGCGCACGATCCTGGGCGACCTCGCGGCCACCACCATCGCGAGCGCGAACGGGAATCACTGGGAGGATCCCGCGGTCCGCGGCTCGTTCATGACGAGCACCGCGACGACCGCGCTGGTGACGCTCGCGCTGACGCGGGCGCAGCCGCAGCACGCGCTTCTGCCGCAGAGCGTTCGCTGGCTCGTGGTCGCGCGGGGGGCGCAGCGCTGGCAGACGTCCATCGACCGCGCGATCGGCGTGCTCGCCCTCACGAGCCATGCGGTGCAGACCGGCGAGCTTGGCGGAGACTTCCGCTACGCCGTCGAGCTCGACGACGCTGAGGTCCTCGCCGGGCTCGTGAAGCCCACCGGCACGCGGACGGCCGCGACGAAAACGCTGCCGCTCACGACGCTCACACCCGGGCGTTCCAGCATCCTCGCGTTCTCGCGCGATGCGGGCAGGCCGGGCCGCCTCTACTACACGCTCGACCTGCGCTACGTGACTCCCGCGAAGGAGATCGAGGCGCTTAACCGCGGCTTCGCGATCGCCCGCGAGTACACCTCGCTCGAGGATCCGGCGCGGCCGATCACCGCGGCGCGCCTTGGAGACACGGTCCGCGTGAAGGTGACCGTCATCTCGCCGGCCGATCACAATTACGTCGTCGTCGAGGACCTCCTTCCCGCGGGCCTCGAGCCCGTCGACGCGCGCCTGCGGACCGTCGATCCCGCGCTGCGGGCGAAGCTCGAGGCCGACCGCGCCGGCGCGGCGCAGCGGCAGGCCGGCGGCTACCAGGCTCCGTGGTTCCGCTGGTACTACAGCCCGTGGCAGCAGGTGGACCTGCGCGACGATCGTGCCGTGCTGGTGACCGACCGCCTGCCGCGGGGCATCCACGAGTACGTGTACTACGCGCGCGCGACCACCGTCGGCGACTTCTTCGTCGCGCCGGCGCACGCCGCGGAGACGTACTTTCCCGAGGTCTTCGGCCGCAGCGACAGCGGCCGCTTCACCGTCGGTCCCTAGTGACGTGTCACTAGCATCGCGACGACCCTTGAAGGCGCACGGCAGGCCCGCGACGATGTCACAGCACGGCTCGCGCACCGGAGGGAGGCCGACCGAAGACGTGAACGACGCATCCGTCGAGCCCGTCCGGCCGTCCCCCGTCGCGTCGACCGGGCTCCTGTCGCTCAAAGGCTGGGGAATCGTGTTCGTGGGGACGCAGGGCGGAGAGATCCCGCCCGGCTCGCGCGCCGGGGCCGGCCTCTACGCGTTCGACACGCGCCATCTCTCCCTCTACCGCCTGCGCGTTCGCGGCATCCGCCTCCGGCTGCGCGCGGTCCGGCTGCTGCACGATGGCGCGCGCTTCGACTACGTCGCGTCGGGCTCGCGGACGCTCGTGGTCAGCCGCCGACTCCGTATCGGCACGGCCCTGCACGACCGCTGGTCGCTGCGGAACGCCGGGAGCCGCCCGCTCGCGCTCACGGCGGAGCTCAGCGTCGCCGCCGACTTTCGCGACCTCCTCGAGGTGCGCTCGCGCCGACGCGTGACCGGCGGGCAGATCACGCGCCCGCGCGGCGGCCCCGGCGCGCTCAGCCTCGCCTACACCGCAGCGGATGGGATCGAGCACCGCACCGAGCTCGCCAGCCCGGGAATGTCCTGGCGCGTCGTCGGCACAGCGGCGCACGGTCGCCGGAGCCTTCGCCTCCCGCCCGGCGAGACAGTCGGGCTGACCGTCGCGGTGCGGGCGCGCTCCACCGGTCACGCCTCGACACGACGGGGACTGCGCTGGGACGAGTGGCAGGCGCGGACGACGCGGTTCACCTCCGACCCCCCGGAGCTGGGGGCATGGCTCGCGCGCAGCTCCGCCGATCTCTTCATGCTCTGCGAGCCCACCGAGGACGGACCCTTTCCGATGGCCGGCAGCCCATGGTTCATCGCGCCGTTCGGCAGGGACTCCCTCATCACGGCGATGTGTGCGCTTCCCGTGTTTCCGGAGCTCGCGCCGACGGTGCTCCGCTACCTCGCGCGCACGCAGGGTCAGGTCGAGGACGCGGCGACCGAAGAGGAGCCTGGCCGTATCGCTCACGAGATCCGACAGGGAGAGCTCGCCCGCACGGGCAGCGGACCCGGGACGCCTTACTACGGGAGCGTCGACGCCACGCCCCTCTTCGTGTGGCTCGCGGCCGAGGCCGCGCGATGGCTTCCCGAGGCCGACCTTGTCCGCGCTTTGGAGCCGCAGCTCCGGGGAGCGCTGCGCTGGATGGAGGAGCGGGGCGATCGCGACGGTGACGGCTTCATCGAGTACGAGCGGCGCGCGCCGCACGGGCTCGACGTCCAGGTCTGGAAGGATTCGCACGACAGCCTCCTGACCCGGGGCCGCCTGCGCCCGAACGGGCCGGTCGCGGCGGTGGAGGTGCAGGCCTACGCCTATGCGGCACGCGCGTCCCTCGCCGAGGTGGTCGCCCCGCGCGATGCGGCGTGGGCGCGCGAGCTCGCGGCGGGGGCCGCGGCGCTCCGTCAGCGCTTCGAGCGCGCGTTCTGGATGGAGGACCGCGATTGCTACGGCCAGGCGCTCGACGGGCGCAAGAGGCTGGTGCGCGACATCGTCTCGAACAGCGGGCATGTGCTGTGGGCGGGCGCAGCCTCCGCACGGCGCGGGCGCCGCGCCGCCGAGCGGCTGCGCGAGCCCGATCTCGCGAGCGGCTGGGGGATCCGGACGCGCAGCGCGCGCTCGGCGTACTACGACCCCGCGAGCTACCACAACGGCAGCGTCTGGGCGCACGACACCGCGATCGCGGCCGCCGGCATGCGCCGCTACGGTGCGCGCGCCCAATGCGAGGCGACCATCGCGGAGCTGCTGGCGGCCGCCGCCTCATTCCCATCCTTCCGCGTGCCCGAGCTGTTCGGTGGGCAGCCACGGCGTCCTGGCGTGCCGCCGATGGCCTATCCGGTCGCCTGCAGCCCGCAGGCCTGGACCGCGGCGGCGGCATTCCTGTGCGCGCGCGCGATGCTCGGCCTCGAGATCTCACCGGACGGGAGCACCGCTTCGCTCGACCCGCTCCTGCCCCTCGGCGTGCGGCGATTCGAGGCGATCGGCCTTCGCGTCGGACGCGGCACGCTGGACGTGCGCGTTGAACGCCGCGCCCGAGGCGCGATGATCACCGACGTCAGCGCGCGCGCGATACGCGTCGTCGAGCGAAGGCCATCAGATGACTGAGCCGCCGGCTGGCGCGCGCCGCCCCGCGAGGGCGGTGCCTCACTTCAGCCCGGTCGTCGCGACCCCCCGTACGAAGTAGCGCTGTCCGAGGACGTAGAGGATCAGGATCGGCAGGATCGCGATGACGGAGCCGGCCATGATCAGGTCCCACTGGTTCTGGTAGACGCCACGGAAGGCGGCGAGCCCCAGCTGGATGTTGAACATCTCGGGCGTTTGCATGTAGATGAGCCAATCGAAGTAGCTGTTCCAGTGGTCCTTGAACGCGAGGATGCCGAGTGCGAGCAGGGCGGGCCGGGCCACCGGCAGGACGATCTTCCAGAAGACGCCGAACCAGCCCAGGCCGTCCACGATCGCGGCTTCCTCGAGCTCGCGCGGGACGCTCCTGAAGAACTGCGCCATGAGGAAGATGCCGAAGGGGGTGATGTAGGACTGCACGAGGAGCGCGCCGAAGGTGTTGATCAGGCCGAGGTTCTGGATCAGCACGTACTTCGGCACGAGCGTGACCCAGGAGGGGATGACCATGGTGCCAAGCATGATCGCGAACAGGACGTTCCGGCCGGGGAACTCCAACCGCGCGAACGCGTACGCGACGAGGGAGCAGAAGAAGAGATTCAGACCCACGAGGAGCAGCGTCACGACCAGGCCGTTGAAGACCTGGCGAAAGAAGTTCGGGTTCGCGATGAACACCTGGACGTAGTTCTCGGGATGCCATTCGGATGGCAGGATCGTCGGCGGGTACGCGATGACCTCGGCCGAGGTCTTGAACGACGAGAGCACCGTCATCAGGAAGGGCGTGAACAGGAAGACCGTGACGACCACATACATGATGTAGCGGAACGTCGTCTGGAGGCGCTCCACGCGCTCGGTGGTGTCGCTGGCCGCGGGTCGAACGAGCGTCGCTTGGGCCATCGCTAGTAGTCGATCTTCGCGTCGAGGTAGCGACGCGACAGCATCGTCAGGATGTAGATGATCACGCCGAGTGCGAACGCCATGGCGCAGGCGACGCCGACCTGGCCCTCGTCACGGAACACGTTCTGGTAGATGAGGTAGGCGACCGTGAGCGTCGACTTGAGCGGACCGCCCTGGGTCATGATCGAGATCTGGTCGAAGACCTGGAACGTGCCGATGATCCCGAGGGCGACGACGAGGAAGATGATCGGGCGCAGCAGCGGAATGGTGATGCTGAAGAAGCGGCGCATCGGGCCGGCGCCGTCCACCTCGGCGGCTTCGTAGATGGACCGGGGGATGTCCTGGAGTCCCGCGAGGAACACGATCATGAAGGTGGGCGCGGTCGTCCAGACGTTGAGGCCCATGAGGGCGGGTAGCGCCGTGCGGGTGTCCTGCAGCCAGTTGTGCTGTACCGGGGTGCCGAGGAGGCTGAGGACCGAGTTCAACAGGCCGGTCGGGTGATAGATCCAGAGGAAGATCATCGAGATCACGACGGTCGAGGCGATGGACGGCGTGTACCAGGTGGAGCGGAAGAATCCCCGCCCGCGGATCCGGGCGTCGAGCAGGACGGCCATGACGAGCGCGAAGGCGGTCTGGAGGATCGTGACGACGACGGCGTAGTACGCCGTGTTGCTGAGCGCGATCTTGAAGTCCTCGTTCTCGGGAAGGCGCGTGTAGTTCGCGAGTCCGCGGAAAGGGTTCTCGAGCGCGAGCAGGTCGTAGCGGTGCAGGCTGAACCAGAACGCGAGGAGCAGGGCGCCGGCCTGCATCACCAGGAAGAAGACGAGATACGGGAGGACGAAGACGACGCCGGCCCGCGCCTCCGAGGCGCGGACCCCGCCTCTGCGCCGCCCGGCTACAGCGACGGCCACGTCGTCTCGCCTCCCTGCCGCTCTATGTCTTCGCGCCGTCGCTCACGGCGTCACTGCTTCAGCGCGGTATTCGCCTCCGCGACCGCCTTGTCCAGCGCCTCCTTCGGCGTCGACTTGCCCAGGAGGATCGCACCCAGCGCGTTGTTCATGGCCTCCTGGACCTTGGCCTCGTGCGGCCCGAACGTCCACGGCACTGCAAAGGTCGCACTGTCGAAAAGGACCTTCTCGTTGGCGTGCGACTGGAAGAACGGATCATTCGCGAGGTCCTTTCGGGCGGGCAGCGCGAAGCCACTCTCGAGGACCTGCTTCTGGACGTCCTTGCCGGTCATGAACTTGACGAAAAGGAAGCAGGCGTCCGCGTTCTTCGTCTTCGCGGCGCAGCCCCAGGCGTTCGTGAAGAGCAGCGTGGCCTGCTTCG
Source organism: Chloroflexota bacterium (assembly GCA_013695575.1). Lineage (GTDB taxonomy): Bacteria > Chloroflexota > Limnocylindria > P2-11E > P2-11E > JACDAF01. The sequence continues at coordinate 17,440 of JACDAF010000152.1, forward strand.
CGGGGCCCGGCGGGAGCGCGAACGTGCCGTACTCGACCGCGGGATAGGTCTCCTTGAGGTACGGGATGAGCCAGCCGCCCTCGATGACCATCGCGGCCTTCTGCTTGCCGAACGCGTCGCCGGGCCAGGTGGCGCCGAGGTTCTTCGGCAGGTCCGACGACTTGTCCTGGAGCTGGAAGGAGGCGTAGAACGTGGCGGAGTCGACCGCGGCCTTGTCGTTGAAGACCGCGGTCTTGCCGTCCTCGCTCAGGACCTTGCCGCCCCAGGCGAACAGGAAGGCGTTCCAGCGGGCGCTGTCGTCGGCCAGGCTGATGCCCTTGACGTCGCCCTTGGTGAGCGTCTTCGCGTGCGAACGGACCTCGTCCCAGGTCTTCGGCGGCTGCAGGCCCGCCGCCGCGAACATCTTCTTGTTGTAGAAGATCGCGAGAGAGCCGAAGTCCTTCGGCAGGCCGTACAGCTTGCCGCTGTACTCCCACGGTGTGAGCAGGCTCTGCACGTACTCGTCCCTTTTCACGCCCCACTTGTTCATGAGCGGGCCGAGGTCGAGGAGCCGTCCGGCGGGAGCCGCGAAGTTCATGAGCTTCGTGCTGACGTACATGGCGTCCGGCTCGCTGCCGGCCGTCATCTGCGTCTTGATCTTGTCCTCGAACTGATCGGGAATCTGCTCCTGCGTGACCTTGATCTTCGGGTACTTGACCATGAAGTCATCGATGTATTTCTTGACGAGGTTGTTCTCCGTGGGGTTGCCGCCCCAGTTCGCGGCGCGGATCTCGCCGGAGACATCCTGCTCGCTGCTCGCTGCCCCGCCCGGCGCCGGGCCTCCGCCGCCGGGGGTGCAGGCCGCAAGGACCACCGCCCCGACCAGTCCGAGCGCGAGCGCTGAGCGTGATGCGAACATCGTGTCCACCTCTTTCACCGCATTCCACGTTGGGGAGACCATCGCGCTGCGGCGGCCGGATCCCTCCGCGCTGCGGTCCGGCCATCGTTCTGCTCCAAAGATCGGGCGAAGTCAAGTGCTCCGAAAGCGACGCCGCCGAGTATCGTCACTGCCGGAATGTCAGCAGGCAGGTCACGCGTTCGGACGCTCCGGCCACGCACGTACCAGGTCCTGGGACTCATCAGCGACGAGGCACTCGCCAAGGCGACACGCCACGCACTGGCACATGGGGCCTACACCGTCGAGGTGGTCGCGAGCGTGGGCGCCGCTGCTGAGTTCCTCCGCCACCGTGACCCGGATCTCGCGGTCGTCGATCTCGACGTCGAGTCGGGCAGCGGGCTCGGTCTCTTCTCCCAGCCGGGCCTCCGACGCCGGATCCCGCTCATCGCGATAACCCGTTCCGGCACCCTCGACCTGAAGCTGCGGGCCTTCGAGCAGGGCGCCGACGACATCCTCAACATCCCGTTCCTGCCGGAGGAGCTCGTCGCGCGCGCAATGGCGCTGATACGCCGCACGTACGAGGAGGGGATCGAGCTCATCGCGGCCGTCCGGCTCGGCGACATGGAGGTCGACATCCTGGCGCGGACCGTCAGCATCGGCGATCGTCGAATCACGCTCAGCCCGCTCGAGCACGGTCTGCTGTGGGTCCTTGCCTCGAACGCCGGGACGGTCGTGAGCAAGGATTCCATCGAGGAGCTGCTGTGGGGCTCTGTGCTCGAAACGTCGAGCAACGTGGTCGAACAATACGTGCGCCGGCTGCGCCGGAAGCTTGGTGAGACCGCGCGACGAACGGTCCGGATCCAGACGGTGCGCGGTCGCGGCTACCGGTTCGCCGAGCCGGTCTAGAGCAGCTCTCGCGGCTCGGGCGCCAGCGACGCCCGAAGCTTTTCCAGCCCCAGCCGCACCCGGTTCTTCACCGTCCCGAGCGGTGCGCCGGTGCGCGCCGCGATCTCGCTCTGCGTGAATCCGCCCCAGTACGCGAGCTCGAGACAGCGCCGCTGCTCGGCGGGAAGCGCCGCCACGAGCGCGCGCATGCGCAGGGTCCCGAGGCGTCCGCTGACGACCTCCTCCGTGGAGCCTGGTGAGGCGACGCTGAAGGCACGGTCGAGCGCTGTTTCCGTCTCGAGGCGCTTGCCGCGGGTCCTCCGCCAGTCGATGGCGGCGTTCCGTGCGATCGCCAGCAGCCAGGTGCGCACCGCGCCGCGATCCCCGCGGTACGTCCCCGCCCCGCGCCAGACCCGGTGGAAGGCGTCCTGGCAGACCTCCTCGGCGGTTTCAGGGTTCGGCAGCATACGGTGGAGGACCGCGAAGACCAGACTCCCGTAACGGTCGTAGAGCTCGGCGAGGGCGTCGGCGTCGCGCTCCGCGAGCCGGGCGAGGAGGCCGGCATCCTCGTCAGGGGAAGGGAATCCCATCGGGGCCGGAGCGGTCGGCATAGGGACACCGGGGGTAGCGAAAAGGGTGCCTCGCAGGCCCAGGCTGTCTGAACTGTCAACATCTCGCCGCGCCAACGGCGACGCTACCGAAGGGGCCGCGCCTCCTCCCGAAGGTCGCGTTCCACCGACTACCAGCGGTGGTACGCGGGGTGACCCGGCTTCACGGCGACGAACACGCCGCGGCAGGTCGCGGTGACGACGCCGGCGGCGCCCAAGGTCGCCTCGACGGTCGCGCGATCCTCCACGGATTCGACGACGCGCGCCTCGAGCCGCAGCGGGCGGTCCGACGGCGTCGGCGCGCGCATCTTCACGGCGTACTCGGCGGTGACGCAGGACGGGACGTGCTCGGCGCCGGACCGGTGCATGAGATGGTCGGCGGCGGTCCAGTTCGAGTGGCAGTCGAGGAGCGCACCGACGATGCCGCCGTTCAGCACGCCGGGGAACGCCGCGTGGTGCGGCTCGGGCACCCACTCGGCGACAACGATGTCGCCTTCGACGAAGGACCGGATGCGCAGCCCCTTCGCGTTCGCGGGCCCGCAGCCGAAGCAGGTGCTCGCCGGCGCGTAGCGCTCCTGCAGTGACTCAGTCATCGTGCTCGCCGCCATCCTCGAGACGCGCGAGACGCGCGGCCTCGTCCTGCTGCGCGAGCGCCTCGAGCAGGTCGTCGAGATCGCCGTCGAGGATCCGATCGAGCCCCGACAGGTTGTGGTCGAGCCGCCTGTCGGTGAGACGATCCTGCGGGAAGTTGTACGTGCGCATCTTCTCTGACCGCTCGCCGCGGCCGATCTGGGCCCGGCGCGCATCGCCCTCGCTGGTGTCGCGCTGCTCCTGCGCATGCGCGAGGAGCCGCGAGCGCAGCACCGCCATCGCCTTCGCCTTGTTCTTCAGCTGCGAGCGCTCGTCCTGGCAGGTGACCACGATCCCGGTCGGGAGGTGCGTGATCCGCACCGCCGAATCGGTGGTGTTCACGCCCTGGCCGCCTTTGCCGCCCGCCCGGTACACGTCGATCTTGAGGTCGGCGTCGTCGATGCGGAGATCGACCTCCTCGGCCTCCGGGAACACGGCGACCGTGGCCGTAGACGTGTGGATGCGTCCCTGAGCCTCGGTCTGGGGCACGCGCTGGACGCGGTGGACCCCCGATTCGAACTTGAGCCGGCTGTACGCGCGGTCGCCCGCGATGCGGAAGACGACCTCCTTGAAGCCGCCCTTCTCGGACTGGCTCTGTGAGAGCAGCTCGGTCCTCCAGCGCCTCCGCTCGGCGTAGCGCGCGTACATGCGCTGCAGGTCGGCCGCGAAGAGCGCGGCCTCCTCCCCGCCCTCGCCGCCGCGGATCTCGACCATGACGTTCTTGTCGTCGAGCGGATCCCGCGGGATGAGGAGGTGGCGCAGACGGGTCGTGAGCTCCTCGATCGCGCTTGCCGCGGCGGCCTCGTCCTCGCGCGCGAGGTCGCGGAGATCGGTGTCGTCACCGACGACCAGGCGACGCGCCTCGTCCAGCGCGGCCTCCGCACGCCGGAGCTCGGCGATCGTGTGGACCACCGGCTCGAGCTGCGCGTACTCCTGACCGACGGACCGGAGCCGCTCGCGGTCGCCCGTGACCGCGGGGTCGGACATGAGCGTGCCAAGCTCGTCGTACCGCGACACGACGCCGGCAAGCCGCTTGCGCAGCCCGGGCGAGAGCTCCATCTCAGTCCGCCCCGGCCTGCGCGTCGCCCGCGAGCGCCTCCTCGAGCGAGGCGATCGCGACCTCCAGCATCGGCTCCTCCGGCCGCCGCGTCGTGATCCGCTGCAGGAAGAGTCCCGGGACGACGATGAGCCGCATCAGCGGGTTGCGCTCGTTGCGGGCACCGAGCTTGAGCACCTCGTATGACGCGGCCGCGACCGGCAGCACGAGCGAGAGGCGAACGGCGAGATCGACGATGACGTTGATGCGCGGGATGAACGCGAACGACGCGATGGCGATGACCACCACGAGCAGCAGGAACGCCGTGCCACAGCGCGGATGCGCCGTCGGATACGGACGGACGTGCGCCGGGTCGAGCGGGTCGCCGTGCTCGAATGCGTGGATCGTCATGTGCTCGGCGCCGTGGTACGCGAACACCCTGCGGATCTCCGGCAGGAGCGAGATCGCACCCAGGTACCCAAGGAACAGCACGAGACGCAATGCTCCCTCGGCGAGGTTCACGACCAGATCCCGCTCGCCGAGCAGACCGCGGACGAGCTGCGTCGCGAGGTACGGGACGCCGATGAAGATGACGAGCGCAAAGAGGAACGCGACGCCCATGACGGCGCTGTTCCCGCCCTTCCCAAGCCGCTCCTCCTCGGCGAGCTGGAGATCGGCGGACTTCATCAGCATCCGCATCCCGTGGGAGAGCGATTCCCAGAGCACCACGATCCCCCGCACGAGCGGCCAGCGGGCAGGCCCCGGGCGGAGCAGCGGCGAGCGCAGCGCCTCGCGGTAGCGGTAGATCTCGCCATTCGGGAGCCGGCAGGCGAGCGAGAGCGTGCGCTTGCCGCGAATGACGACACCCTCGATGACAGCCTGCCCGCCGTAGGTGTTCTCGCCCGCTCGGCCCCCGCCGGCCGAGCCTGCCCCACCGGACGGTCTCAACCTGCGGTCACCGACATGCTCCCGACGACGACCTCGAGGCCGGCCTGGGATGCGAGACCTCGCATGCCGCTAGCGGGCGGGAGCGGCCTCCGCGGAGGGCGCTGTCTCGGTCTTCTTCGCGTAGCGCTTGTTGAAGCGCTCGACGCGACCCTGGATATCCATCAGATGCTGCTTGCCCGTGAAGAACGGGTGGCACTTCGCGCACACCTCGACGTGCAGCTCCGGCTTGATCGATCCCGTGATGAAGCTGTTGCCGCACGCGCAGACGACCTTGGCCTGCACGTATTTCGGGTGGATCTTCTCTTTCACGCGACGATCCTCTCATCCGGGATCCCATCTGGGATCACGTTCACCTTGCGGCGATCGTCGCGAGCCGGCGAGTACCGCACGGTGCCGGCGACGAGCGCGAACAGCGTGTGATCCTTGCCCACGCCGACGTTCTGCCCCGGAAGCAGCTTCGTCCCACGCTGACGGACGAGGACCGCGCCGGCGTCGATGCGCGCGCCCGCCCACTCCTTCACACCGAGCCGCTGCCCGGCGGAGTCACGGCCGTTGCGGGTGGACCCGCCGCCCTTCTTGTGTGCCATCTCTCTAGACCTCGATCTTCGTGATGCGAAGCGTGGTGGACTTCGCACGCGAGCCCATCGTCTTCCGCGCACGCGTCTTGTTCTTGTACCGGAACACGGTGATCTTCTCGCCCTTGCCGTGCCCGACGATCTCAGCGATCACCGACGCCGACCCTGGCGCGCGGACCTCGTCACCATCGGCGACCATGAGCACCTCGTCGAGCGTGACGGTCGAGCCGGGATCCCCGGAGACCGACGCGACGGTGATGACGGCACCCTCTTCGACGCGATACTGCTTGCCACCTGAGCGGACGACTGCGAACACAGGACCGACCATCCGGACACAAAAATTGCCGCGCCACAGGCGCGACGTGGGAGACAGTGTACCACCTGATGGACCCCGAGCCACGGCTGCCGGACACTCTCGTCGGGGACGTGCTCGAGCGGCTGGACCTGCGCGCCCCGACCACGGATCTCGTAGGCCTGACCGCGATGTACGCCGCGTGGTGCCGCGAGGTCCCCTGGGACAACGTGCAGAAGCGCATCACTGTCGCCGAGCGGCGTCCCGTGCTCGCGGGTGCCGACCCGGACGAGTTCTTCCGTAACTTCCTGCGACACGGCACCGGTGGGACCTGCTGGCCGTCGAGCGGTGCGCTCCACGCGCTGCTCACGGCACTCGGCTTCGACACGCGGCGTGCCGTGGCCGCGATGATGTACGACCGGGCAGGGAAGGTCCCCAACCACGCTACCGAGATCGTCCGGGCGGACGGCGAGGAGTGGCTCGTCGACTCCTCGATGCTCTGCGAACGCCCGCTCGCGCTCCGCCACGGTGAACGTACGGCCATCGACGATCCGCTCTACCCGATGCGTGCCGCACCGAACGATGACGGGATGTGGCTCGTGACCTGGGCGGCCTACGCCCGCGACGAGCAGATCGGATGCTGGCTCTTCGAGGACGACGTCCCGCAGGCGCGCCTGCTCGAGCGCTACGAGGCCTCGCGTACCAGCGGGTTCAGCTACGGCTTGACCTTCCGGCGCAACGCGGCGGACGGCGTGCTCTCGCTGAACCGCACGACCCGCGCGTTCAAGGACCGGCAAGGCACGCTCACGATGCGCGAGGTCGCCGACCGGGCCGCGATCCTCATGGGTGAGGGCGGGCTCTCGCCCGAGATCGTCGCGCGCCTCCCCGACGACGAGCCGGAGCCCCCGCGAGCCCCGTCGCCGCCTGATCGTCGCTGAGCCGACATCCGGTCGTGCTCTCGTCCGCCGTCCGAGCCCCCGCGCTGTCGCGGGCCGCACAATCCGCCTGATGGCACAGCGGAGCACGCGGATCGCGTTCGTCGGCGGTGGCACGATGGCCGAAGCGATGGTGCGCGGGCTGCTCGAGCGCAGGCTCGTAACGCCGAAGCGCCTCACCGTGAGCGGGCCGCGACGCGAGCGACGCGCCGAGCTGGTGAAGACCTACCGCGTGAGTGCCGTGGCCTCGAACGTGGAGGCGGCACGCGGCGCCGACGTCGTCGTCATGTCGGTGAAGCCGCAGGTCCTGCCGCGCGTCATGGCCGAGCTGCGGGGCAAGCTGGCCCCGGATCAGCTCGTGCTGTCGATCGTGGCAGGAGCCTCATCCGACGCGCTCCGCGCGGGCCTCGACCACGCCTCCATCGTGCGCGCGATGCCGAACACCCCAGCGCAGGTGGCAATGGGCGTGACGGTGTGGTGGGCGACGCCGTCCGTCGGCGCCGATCAGCGGAATGGGGCTCGAGCGATCCTCGCCGCGCTCGGCGAGGAGATCGAGGTCGAGCAGGAGGAGCAGGTCGACATGGCGACCGCGCTCTCCGGCACCGGGCCGTCGTACGTCTTCCTGCTCATGGAGGCGCTGGTCGACGCCGGCGTGCATCTCGGTTTCTCGCGGCGAGTGGCCGAGGAGCTCGTGCTGCGCACGGTCGAGGGATCCGCGCTCTTCGCGCGGCGGAGCGGCCGCCACCTCGCCGAGCTGCGGAATATGGTCACTTCACCAGGCGGCACGAGCGCGGCGGCCCTCTACCAGCTCGAGAAGGGCGGCCTGCGGACGGTGCTCTCGAAGGCCGTCTATGCCGCGTACCAGCGCACGCGCGAGCTGGGCGATTCAGCGGAGCGCGGGAAGAAGACCTAGCGCGCTCGCGAGTCCAGAGCGACCACCTGGATGTTGTCGGGGAGCGAGCTGCGCGTCACCGAGAGCTTCGCGACAGGAACGAGGTCCTTTACGCCGAGCTCGTGCAGCAGGCGCTCATAGGGCGAGTCCTTCTTGCTCTCGTCCTTGTTGTCGTCACGGTCGTACGACATCGGCACGACGACCTTGGGCTCGAGCTGGTGGATCACCTCGGCCGCGGTCGCCGCAGCGAGGTTCGTCTCGCCGCCGCCGATGGGGACGAGCACGATGTCCACGTCGCCGATGCGCTCGAGGTCCAGAGACGGCAGGCTGTGGCCGAGGTCGCCGAGGTGGCAGACCGTGAGGTCATCGAGACGGATGGTGTAGATCGTGTTCCGTCCGCGCCTCGCGCCCTTCTCGTCGTCGTGCCAGCTCGCGATACCCGTCACGAGGATCTCGCGGACCTCGTACTCACCCGGGCCGTCGAGCACGACCGGATCGCCGCCGACCGAGCGAAGGCTCGAATGCCCGGGGTCGTCGTGGGAGATCGTGACGAGGTGCGCTTCGGTCTTCGGGATTGCATGGCCGGACTTCGGGTCCGGGGGGTCGGTGAGCACGATCCCCTCGCGCCCGCGGAGGCGGAAGCAGGCGTGTCCCAGCCAGGTCATGTCCACAGGGCCATTCTCGCGGAACGCGCCAGGCGGCGCGGGGCCCGGCGCAGGAGCAGGAGCAAGGGCTCGCAACTCTTAGCGTTCTCTCACGCCTCCGCGGCCGCGGTGCCTAAACTCGAGTGCCCTGGCGTGAGCCTGCCTTTGGCCGGCCGCCTATCTCGCGCCGGGTCGGAGGGTGCAGGGCTTGTCCGTACTCACGTCCGCGATCGGGACCTGGCCGGGGCGCGCGCTGCTCGGCGCGATCGTCGCGATGGTCGTCGGCGTCCCGCTCGTCATCAGCCGTGTGACCGCGGCGCCCGCACCGGCCGAATACCGCACCACTGCCGTCACACGCGGCGCGGTGACGCAGACCGTATCCGTCTCTGGTTCGGTGAATGCCGCAGGGACCGTGCGCCTGAACTTCAAGAGCGCCGGCCGCCTCGCGGAGGTCCTGGTAAAGGTCGGCGACCAGGTCACCCCGGGCCAGGCGCTCGCGCGGCTGGACACGGCCGACCTCGCGGTCGCGGTCGCCCAGGCGAATGCGACTCTCGCTTCGGCGGAGGCCAAGTACGAGCAGACTGCCGCGGGCGCGTCCCCCGAGGACATCGCGATCGCGCGACTCTCGGTCGACAACGCCCAGCGCTCCCTGGAGCAGGCTCGGAAGACGACGGAGAACGACGTCGAGAGCAGCAGGCTTTCCACCGAGACCGCGCAGCGCTCGCTCGAGCAAACGCAGCGCACGATCGCGAACGACCTCGCGAACGCGCAGGCCGGCCTGACGCGCGTCGCGTCGACCTTCAGCTCGTCCCGAGCCGGGTACGCCTCGCTCACCGGCGCGGTCACGAGCGAGACGACCGCGTATGACTCGGAGATCGAGCGGGCACGCGCACAGCTGACGACCGCGCAGGACCGCCTTGCGCCGAAAGTCGCGAGCGCCGACAGCAAAGCGGCGCAGTCCGCGGTGTACAGCGCACAGCTCTCGCTGACGAACGCATCCGGATACGTCCAAAGCGGTGTGCGCCCGGCGCTCGCCGAGTACGCGGTCGCCCTCACCGATCTGCAGCGCGCCATCGGGTCATTCGACGCCGCGATCGCCGCCGGCCAGGACACCAGCGCCGCAGCGGCCGCGTACCAGGCCGCGCAGCTGGCGTACACGACCGCGGCGACGAAGCTGTCGGGCTCTCTCGACGCGCCCAATGGACAGCTCGCCGCGGCGCAGGCGAGCGTCGCGAGCGCGCAGTCGTCCCTCAACACCACGGCCACGCGCACCGACACGAGCTTCGACGACGTGCGCGCTGACCTCGCGGCGCTGCAGGTGACGCTCACCGGCGACCAGCAGCGCGCCACGCTCACGAAGTCGCGGATCGCTCAGGCGGGCTCCACGCTCGCGTCCCTGACGGATGCCGTGGGCGGGGCGTACCTGAGCGCGCTGAACGCGGTCTCCACGGCGCGCGCGAAGAACGACGCGTCGCTGGCTTCGGCGCAGAACACGGTGGCGAAGGCGGAGCAGGACCTCTCGAGCGCGCAGGAGCGCGCGAGGACCTCCATCGTCACATCGGAGAACGCGCTGGAGTCGACGCGCGCCACGCTCGCGAAGGCCAGCACCGGCGCGAAGAGCTACGACATCGCATCGGCATATGCCGGCGTGCTCGCGGCGCAGGCATCGCTCGAAAAGACGCAGAACGACCTGAACGGCGCACTGCTCCGTGCGCCCGCGGGCGGCACGGTCACCGCGATCGGCGGGCAGGTCGGCGAGTTCGTGGCCGGCGGCGGCACGAGCAATCCGTTCATCACGATCGCGAACCTCACGAGCCTCGCGCTCCACGGGACGGTCGGCGAGGCCGACGTCGCGAAGCTCCGGCCCGGTCAGGTCGCGACCGTCGCCGTCGACGCCGTCGGCACCGGCACACGCATGACCGGGAAGGTCACGGTCATCGATCCCGCGGCGACCATCCAGCAGGGCGTCCCGGTCTACGGCGTCGACGTGACGCTCGACGTGCCGAACGCGCAGGTCCGGCCGGGCATGTCCGGAACGGCGAGCGTGATCATCGCGAGCCGCACGAACGTGCTGACCGTGCCGAACCTCGCGGTCCGCACCACGGCCGGGCGGCGCGGCGTGCAGGTGCTGCGGGACGGCCAGCCGGTGGACTCCGAGGTCACGCTCGGCATCTCGAACGAGACGGTCACCGAGGTCGCGAGCGGGCTGCAGGAGGGCGACCTCGTGGTCCTGCCTCAGCCGCGGGCCACCACGCCGGCGCAGCAGAACCAGCCGCGCATCGGTGGCGGCGGGGTGCCCGTGGTACCCGGGCGGTGACGAACCCGGTCCTGGTACTGCGGGGCATCACCAAGACGTACCGCATGGGTCCGGAGAACATCGTTCACGCGCTCCGCGGCGTGGATCTGGACATCGGACAGGGCGAGTTCGTCGCCGTCATGGGGCCGTCGGGCTCCGGCAAGTCAACGCTCATGAACATCATCGGATGCCTCGACGTGCCGGACAGCGGCAGCTACGTCATCCGTGACCAGGATGTCGCGCACCTCTCCGACGACCAGCTCGCCGCGATCCGCAACGCGCAGGTCGGCTTCGTATTCCAGACGTTCAACCTGCTCCCCCGCCTCGATGCCCGCGAGAATGTCGAGCTGCCGCTGCTGTATGGCGGCGACCGCCGGGACCGCCGCGGCCGGGCCGAGCGCGCGCTCGCCCAGGTGGGGCTTGCCGACCGCATGCGGCACCGCCCGACCGAGCTCTCCGGAGGTCAGCAGCAGCGGGTCGCCATCGCGCGTGCGCTCCTGAACGACCCGGCGCTCATCCTGGCCGACGAGCCCACCGGCAACCTCGACACGCGCTCCAGCGCGGAGATCCTCGCGATCTTCCAGCGCCTGAACGATGCCGGAAAGACCGTCGTGATGGTCACGCACGAGCCCGATGTGGCCGCGCATTGCAGGCGCGTCGTCCGGATGCGCGATGGACGGGTGTCGGCCGACGAGCGCGTGCCGGCACCGCGCCACGCCGACGCGGAGCTCGCACGGATGGTGCCGGCGTGAAGCTCCTCGACTCGCTGCGGTCCGCGCTGCGGTCGCTCGTCGTCAACAAGCTGCGCAGTGCGCTCACGATGCTCGGTGTGGTGATCGGCGTCGCGGCGGTGATCGCGATGGTCGCCGTGGGCAACGGCGCATCCGAGCGCGTGCAGAGCACCGTGCTCCAGCTGGGGTCGAACCTCGTCACGGTGACGCCAGGCGCCCAGACCGATCAGGGGCTGCGCGGTGCCGGCGCGATCGCGCAGAGCCTCACCCTCGACGACATGCGGTCCGTGAGCGAGCAGCTCGCGGGCTCGATCCAGGCGATCGAGGCGGAGCAGACGGCGGGGCGCTGGCAGATCGTCGCCGGCGGGACGAACTGGAACGCGCCCGTGACCGGCGTGACCGAGCAGTACCCGCTCGTCCGGGATTGGAAGCTCGCAGCCGGTGAGTTCTTCACCGAGTCCGACCTCCGTCTGAACGCGCAGGTCGCCGTGCTGGGCGCGACGACCGCGGCCAACCTCTTCGGCGACGGTGAGGCCGTGGGACAGACGATCCAGCTCCGCCAGGCCGGGGCGGCCGGCCAGCGTGCGCGGATCATCTCGTTCCGCGTGATCGGCGTCCTTGAGGCGAAGGGCTCGACGTTCGGATTCGGCCGCGACGATCAGATCCTGGTGCCCACGACGACGTCGCAGCGCGTGCTCACCGGACGCACGAACGCGGTGAGCTCGATCGTCATCAAGGCCGCGGCGACGGAGACGATGGCGGAGACGACGGAGGACGTGCGCGCGATCCTGCTCGCGCGGCACAAGATCAGCGACCCGCAAGCGGCCGACTTCACGGTGACGAACCAGAACGACACGCTCGCGGCGCTCTCGACCATCACGACGACGTTCACGCTGCTGCTCGGGTCGATCGGCGGGATCTCGCTGCTCGTCGGCGGCATCGGGATCATGAACATCATGCTCGTCTCGGTGAATGAGCGGACGCGTGAGATCGGCATCCGCAAGGCGGTCGGCGCGCGCCGGCGTGACATCCTCATGCAGTTCCTCATCGAAGCCATCGCGCTCACCGGCACGGGCGGCATCCTCGGGATCCTCCTCGGCTGGGGCATCACCGAGGTCGTGAAGCGCTTCCAGCCCGACGTCCTCGTCGTCATCACCGCGGGCACCGTGGCGGTCGCCGTCGGCGTGTCCGTCGCGATCGGCGTGATCTTCGGCCTCTATCCGGCGGTGCGCGCCGCGCGGCTGCATCCGATCGAGGCGCTTCGGTATGAGTAAGCGGCCGACGGCCGGACCGATCGAGAAGTAGGGAGAACATCATGAACGCACGCTCAGCACAGATCGCCCTCGGCGTGGTCGTGGCCATCGCGCTCTTCGGCGGAGGCTTCGCGACAGGAGCGGTGCTCGGACCGTCGCGCGACGGCTCCGTGGCGACCAGCACGTCAGCTGGGACCACCGCGGCACCCGCGGCCCGGCGCGCGGGGGGTGTCGCACCGGGCGGCCAGGGCACCTTGGGCGCGACCAGTCAGGCGACCGCGGGCCGGGTCATCTCGGTGAACGATGGCTCCATCACCGTCGAGGTCCGCCAGCCTGGCCAGGCAGGCGCGTCGCCGACGACGTCATCGACGATCGCGCTCGTCGGCTCGGACACCCGGTTGCTCAAGACGGTCGAGCAGGAGATCAGGCTCACCGATATCAAAGCGGGCGACCAGGTGACGGTCGTCGGGACTGCCGATGCGGCCACGGGGACCGTGAGCGCGAATGCGGTCCTGGTCGGCGGCGGGGCGCTCCAGCAGGTGCTCGGCGGCCAGCGCGGGCGTGTGCCGGGGGCCAGCCCGAGCCCGAGTCCGCGCTAGTCGCGTATCCCGGAATGGCTTGGCCGATGAAACAGCAAGCCGTTTCCGGGACACGCCACTAGGGCACGGGCCGCGGCAGCGGCGGCAGGTCGACGATCGACCAGGCACCGGCGAAGAGCCCGAGCAGCACCAGCACGGATGTGACGATGATCTCGAGGCGCTGCGTCGCCGGGGGCGGCGCGGTCCCGAGCGAGCGGCGCCCCTCGGCCTCGTGCCAGGGTCCGAAGACGAGCGAGTACAGCGCGACGAACAGGAGCGTGTACGCGGCGACCCAGACGCCCATGCCGAAGAGCCGTGCGAACGCGTCCGACACGGGGGGCCGCAGCGAGAGCCATCCGGCGACGTTCGTGAGCGCGTCGACGACGCCGCCGAGGAGCGGGAGCTTCCCGAGCCACAGCCCGGCGGCATCACCGTCCGCGCCGAGCCGGTCGAGCGGTCGCATCCGCGACAACATCGCCGCGGCGAAGAGGATGAACGCGACGAGGCGCCACGAGACCATGGTGAGGACGCGGTCCCGCCGCCGGCGGATCCAGCGCTCCGTATCCGGCGAGCGGAACCGCGACGTCTGGGGCGCCCCGGGGGCGTTGACCTCCTGCGCCAGCAGCGACAGGAACTCCTCGCGATTCGTGAAATACCCGCCGTGGTCGGTGATCACGTTGAGCGTGTTCATCACCGGGACGTCCTCCGAGGCCTGGGCGCGCCCGGGTCGGACGAGCGTGCCTCCGGCGACGTAGTCGTAATCCGCCCAGACATCGAGCCAGCGGATGTGGCCGGGCAGATCGCCGCGGAGTCGGCGGGACCCCGAGGGCCGCAGGCGCCAGGCGTTGTTAAGGGCGCCGCCGACCGTCACGAGCGTCGAGACCGCCTTGATCTCGGGGATCGGGGACGAGCTGAGCGCGTCGAAGGCGACCACGGCGCCCTGCGAATGCGCCATCACGACGATGCGGCCGCAGCGCTCCTGCGTGACGAGGTGCTTCACCGAATCCGCGACCGCCTGATGGATGTGGCGCGCCTGGACGTCGTCGTTGAGGAAGGTGTAGAAGTCGCCGATCTGGTCGACGAGGAAGAGCCGGAGTGCGAGCACCGCGCGCTCGAAGGGACCAGGGAGCTGCGCGAGGAGGAAGAAGAGGGCGAGGAACGGCACGTAGAGCGCAGCTGCCAGGGCAACGCCGATGAGCAGGAAGAAGGCCGAGGCCGCGCGGATCGCCCGCTCGTAGAGCGGGCGCGGGATCGCGACCCACAGCGAGCCGTTCTTCGTGAAGCTCCGCCACAGGCGGTCGAGCACCCGCCACACGACCACGAGCGCCCAGCCGACCATCTTCGCGAAGCTCGGCGCGCTCAGGCGCGACGCCCACCACGCCTCCGCGAACACCCAGGTCTGCGCGGCGTCCGGCAAGCGCACCGCGAAGCGCGCCGG
>JACDAF010000164.1 GCA_013695575.1 Chloroflexota bacterium
GGCCCCGGCCGCGCCGTAGCGCACGGCCGCGCCGGGTCGGCGACGACCGTCGCCTTCGGCCTGGAAACAACGCAACCTGGCAGGATTACCACATCGACAGGACCCGGGTGGACGTATGGCTGTGGGCTGTGCGCCTCTACAAGACCCGTTCGGCCGCGACCGCCGCCTGCCGGGGCGGCCACGTCCGCGTGAACCGTGCCGCGGCCAAGGCGTCGACGCCGGTGACGGTCGGCGACCGCGTCGAGGCATTTATCGAGCGCGAGCGGATCCTCGAGGTGCTGACCGTCATCGAGAAGCGGGTCGGGGCAGCGATCGCTTCGACGTGCCTGATCGACCACAGCCCGGCTGTCCCGGTGGTCAGGAGGGAGCCACGGGCGTTCGTCCGCGAGCGCGGCACCGGCCGTCCGACCAAGCGCGAGCGCCGTGAGCTCGACCACCTCAGGCGGCGCTGAGCTCGACTGAAGAGCGGCACGACGATCAGCGTGCTCCCTCGCTGGGACACTGCGTCGAGACGTTGACGAACGCGATCCCAGATGGAGAGTCATGGCACGCGACACATGACCTTTGAGATCCCGGCTGCGCCATCCGTCGTGTACCGCATCTGTACAGACCCGAAGGATCGCCGCGCGGTACGCTTCGGCGTAATGCCGCGGCCCCGTGACGTCATCCTCGTGGCGTTCGAGGGTCCGGACCGGTATTCGTTCGTCGGCGGCCTCGCGACGCGGATGAACGACCTTGCCCAGGCGCTGGCGGCGCGCGGCCACCGTGCCCGTCACATCTTCGTTGGCGATCCGCACCTCCCGCCGACGGAGGCTCGGCTCGATGGCCGGCTCGTCCTCGAGCGCTGGTGCCAGTGGATCAGCGCGTACCACCCGAAGGATGTCTACGACGGCGAGGAAGGCAAGCGGTCGGACCTCACCCGATCGCTGCCACCGCACCTGGTCGAGGACATCGTTGCGCCCGCAGCGGCGGAGGGACGCCTGGTGACCATCCTCTTCGAAGACTGGCAGACGGCGGCAGCTGCGGTCGAGACGCATCTGCTTCTCGCGACACGCGGGCTTCGCGGTGCCGCATCGCTACTGTGGAACTCGAATAACACCTACGGGTACGACGAGATCGACTTCCCGGCCCTGGGACGAGCGGCCGTCGTGACGACGGTATCGCGGTTCATGCGCGCCGAGACGATGCGGCTCGCGGGGGTCGACCCGCAGATCCTTCCCAACGGCATCGCCGAACGCTACCTGGCTCCGCTCCCGGCGGAGGGGCGCATCCTGCTGCGGGCCGCGTTCGGCCGGCCGACGTTCGTGAAGGTGGCGCGCTTCGACCCGGACAAGAGCTGGCTCTGGGCCATCGATGCGATCGCCGCGCTGCGCGATGAAGGCCAGCCGGCCCGGCTTCTGATGCGCGGCAGCCGCAGCGACTACGCCGATGCGGTGCTCGGCCGCATCGCGCGCAACGCCCTGAGCATCGACCGGATCAGCCTGCCCGCGGACGCCCCTCTGCGCGACGTTGCGACCGCGATCCACGGGAGCGAGGCCGACATCACCTTCCTCGACTTCTTCATCGATGAGACGGTGCTTCGCGCGCTCTACGCCGCCGCCGACGGTGTGCTCGCCAACTCGGAGAGGGAGCCCTTCGGGCTGGTCGGGCTCGAGGTGATGGCGTGCGGCGGTGTCGCGTTCGTCGGCCGGACCGGCGAGGACTACGCGGTCCCCTACGGCAACAGCGTCGTTGTCCAGACGAACGACCCGCGGGAGCTCGGCGCACACCTCGCGAACCTGCGCGGCGATCGCAGGCTGTCGGAGCGCATCCGCGCCGAGGGTCGCGAAACGGCCAAGCGGTTCTCCTGGACAAGCGTGCTCGACGGGTACGAGGCGGCGTGGGACGCCGCAGCGCGGATGGGTCGCTAGCGTCGGATCACGTGCGGCGGTAGTGGGCGAACTCGACCGCGCGCCGCAGGGTCCGCGTTCCCGCAGGGACGGCGTGCGGATCGATGGCCCAGTCGTCGCGCTGTGCGAGCCAGGCCAGGAGGGCCGCGCGATCGGGGAACGAGTGCCGGAACCAGAAGCGTCCCGCCTGGACCGGGCGCAGCGAACCGGCGGCAACGGGCCCCCTCACGGCTGCATCGGCGGAGCGATACCGCCCGAGATCCCGCGCGACCACCCGGGCGACCACGCGGCCGTCGCGCTCGAGACGAGGGACGTGCCGGCCGCTCGGGCGCACGTCGATCAGGAGACCGCCGGGCCGGAGCGCCTTATGGGCGCGATCGAGGGCATCGACCATGCCCCGTGTCGCCACTCATCAGAGGGACCACGCGAGGAGTGCGAGATCGAATCGCTCGCGCCCGACATCGAGCTCCTGGGCCGCGATCGCGGCGAACCGCACGTGGGACCAGCCGAGCCGCGCGGCGCGGCCTCTCGCACGGCCGATCGCGTCCGCGTCGACGTCGATCGCGAGCACGCTCCGCGCGGTCCCGCCATACCCGAACACCAGACGTCCGTTCCCCGTACCGATCTCGAGCACGCGCGCGCCGCGCGCCAGGCGGTCCACCCCCGTGATGCGCAGCTCGCGGGCGGCGTCGGGACGCCGCGTCGATCCGCAGTCGGACCGATCAGGCGAGGGAGGGCCTTGCCCCGGGCCATCAGCTCGCATGCTGCTCCGCCGGGAGCATCGCGCCGCCGCGGGCCGGCACCTCGCCGAGACGCGATGGATCGAGGAGCGGCGCGCGAACTTCGTCCGGCGGCTCGCTCCCCCCATACCACCAGACGACCTCGAGGTTCGCGCGGAAGAGCTGATCGAACACGGCATCTTCGGAGCTCGAGTTCCGGCTCGAGTACCACCAGAACCAGTCGCTGCCCTCGGCGACGAGCAACGGGCGGCGGACACTCGGAGGCATCTCGCGGATCCCGCCCCATTGCGCTCGAGCGAACCGGCGCGTCCGCTCGAGTGCCCTCCAGGCGCGGGCGTGCGCCGGCTCCCCGATCCAGACGCGGTAGTTCGCGTCGATCCACGATCCCGAGTGGAGGCGCGGGAGCTCGACCTGAGGTGGGTTGCGATCCAGGAACTCACTCACGCGAACGGTCTCGAACCGCTCGTGGGCCTCGAGGGCACCATAGAAACGTCGCAGGAAATCGTTCCCGTTGTTCGGATATGCCTCCCAGGCGTTCTCGCCGTCGAGGATGATCGTGGCAAGCCACGGCCCACCATCGTCCGGTAGACGCTCACGTGCGCGCTCGAGCTTCCAGAGGAAATCGCCGACGGCGTCATTCGGGCTCATCTGACCGTAGGCGAACCCGATCCGGTCGGATAACACATGGTCGCGGAAGATCGCGGCGCCGCCCTGCGGCAGCCGGTACGGCCGGTACAGGTGCCACGGCTCCGCGAGAGCGCCGATCTCGTCGCGATGGAGCTCGACACCGATGGAGCGCGAGAGCACGCCCTCGTCCGACGCGAACCACTCGAGGCCGGCCGCCGTGATCGCGTCGGCGACCTCAGGCGAGACCGACCCTTCCGACGGCCACACGCCACGGGGGCGCCGACCGAGCGCGCGCCGGTGGGAGGCGACGGCTTCGTCGAGCTGGTACGCGGCGTCCTCGCCGTACCGGAACGGCGGATCCGGAATGATCGCGTCGGGGTCAGAGCGCGCGGCGGCATCAGAGTCGATGAGCAGCGGCAGGATCGGGTGGTAGTACGGCGTCGTGAGGAGCTCGACCTGACCTTCGCGCTCGAGCCGCTGATAGAGATGCGGGACGCCCGACGCCATGAAGCGCTGGCGGCCGATCACATAGCGGACGTCCTCCCGGCTGAAGCGGTACTTGCGCGTGCGGAGCTCCTCGAGCCGGGCGTCGCCGCGGATGTCGTCGGGATCGATCCAGGCGAGGTTGAACCACAGCGCGAGGTCCACGAAGTACTCGTCCGAGAGAAGCTCCACCCGGCTGCCGACGGACATCGCGAGGTGTAGTAGGCGAAGGTACTCCTCGTGCTGGTGGATCACGTTCCCGTGGATCGAGAAGAAGCGCCGGAGCATGTGCCACTTCTCCTCCGGCCGCAGCGGCGCCTCGACCGTGCGCATCGTGAGGCGGACGTCCTCGTCCTCGGCGCCACCCGCGTAGTCCTCGAGCTGATCGCGCAGGCTCGGCACCATCGTGAAGTTCGCCCGGACGCCGGGGAACTCGTGGAGCAGCCGCGCCATGTGGAGGTAGTCCTTCGAGGCGTGGAGCCGCACCCAGGGCAGCACGAACTCGCCCGTCTGGGGGTGCTTGTAATACGGCTGGTGCATGTGCCAGATGATCGCGACGGGCAGCTTGCCCTTCATGCGGCGGCCGCGTCCTCCAGCCGCTTTCGGACGAACGGGGCGTCGAGGGCCGTCAGCAGCCATCCAGCGCGAGGTCCGTTCGGCTTGCCGATGAGCGCACTGTAGAGGGCGGCGAACGCGTCCTTCGAGACCTTCCCCTCCGGCGTGACGAGGCCGACGCGCTTTGCCGCCTCGTACAGCTCCTCCTGCATGGCCTCCGGGTCGGCGATCACGCCGACGAGCTTCGCCACCCCGCGCAGGTAGGCGCGCTGCGGATCGGTGAGCGTGAGCGGCGGCAGGTCGGTCGCGATCCCAAACGTCGCCTCATCCGGAGCCCACCGCTCGAGCCATGAACGAGCCACGTCGAGGCGACGCCTGAGCTCGCGGTCCTCCAGCTCGGAGAGCGATGAGCCTTTCCGCGCACGAGCCTCACGATGCGGATCGACGCTCGGTATCTGGAGCCAGTCGGCAAGCAGCGAGAAGCGGAGACGAAAGGCGATGGGCTGCGCATCGGCCGACAGCTGGGCGAGCCACCATGCCTTCGCGAGGTCCGTCTCGGGATCGCGCAGGTACTCATCGGCGCAGCGGTCGTACTCGTCGTACAGCTTCGGCAGCGTGTTCCCGGCTGGATCGAACTCGAGCGCGCGCCGCGGCGGCGTGCGCAGCATCAGGAACCTGATGATCTCTCCCGGAAGCAGGGCCACCATGTCATGCGCGGACGCGCCGATGCCCTTGGATGTCGACATCTTCCTGCCGCCCAGCAGGAAGAACTCGTGCATGAGGCCCGCGGGTGGCTCGCGCCGCCACACCGCGCGATAGATCTCGTTCGACCGCTCGCGTGAGCCGCCCGCCGTCAGGAGATCCTTGCCGCCCTCCTCATACGTCACTCCGAAGTAGTCCCACTGCGCGCACCACTGCTCGTTCCAGAGCAGCTTCGACGCGCCCTTGAACGGGGAGAGCCGCCCACGGTTCCCGCACCCGTCGGCCCACGTGACGTAGTCCGGCCTGCACTCATATGCGACGGTCTCCCCGTCGTAGCCGGTCGCGATCGTCGTGCCGATCCTGCCGCAGCGCTCGCAGATCATCGAGATCGGCAGCCAGCCCTCCTCATGGTGCACGTTCGCCACACGTGCATGGATGCCGCGGATCGTCTCGGCGTGCCGCAGGACCAGGTCGATCGCACGATCCAGCTTTCCGTCCCGGTAGAGATCGCGCATCCGGAAGAACTCGGGCCGGATACCGAGATCCGCGAATGTGGCGACGAAGCGGCCGGCGTGATAATCCGCCCAGTCGCCGGCGTAAGCCGGATCCGGGGACGGGATCGTCGCGAACGGCTTCCCCATGTGCTCGCGCGTCGCCTCGTTCTGGCGCATGGTCTGCGAGTCCATCGGGTCGTAGTCGTCGATCGTGTACACGAATCGGACCCGGAGGCCGCGCCGCCGGAACGTGCGGTAGAGCGCGTCGGTGATGATCGGCCCACGCAGGCTCGACACCGGCACGGTACCGGACGGCGTCTTCGAGTCACGTATGACGTGGGCCACGGCGGGATCGAGGAGGCGCGCCTCAGCGTCGGCCCAGAACAGCTCGCGAGCCGCCCTCGCTTCCCTCACGATCGGCCCAACGTAGCGAACCTCGCCGAAAGGCTTCAGGGGCTGTTCAGGCGAGGGAGGGCTTTGCCCGACCGAGCCGCGGACCCCTGCGAGCCTGCGCAGACGAAGTCGGCCAGGGACCAGGGATCAACTGACCGCCAGTACCTTCATCTGCACGGCGCCTTTGGGCACCAAGACGCTGACCGTGTCGCCCGTGTGGTGACCGAGCAGTGCCTTCCCGACCGGTGACTCGTTGCTGATACGCCCCTTCGCCGGAGCGGCCTCGGCCGAGCCGACGATCACGTATTCGACGGTCTCGCCGTCGAGGTCGAGCCTCACGTGGCTCCCGATCTCCACCTTGTCATGGTGACCGTTCTCGTCGATCACGACGGCGTTCTTCACCATCTGCTCGAGCGTCATGATGCGGCCCTCGAGGAACGCCTGGTCGTTCTTCGCCTGTTCAAGCTCGGAGTTCTCGGAGTAGTCGCCGAACTGCATCGCCGCGTGGATCTGGTCGGCGACCTCCTGCCGCTTGACCGTTCGGAGCTCGTTGAGCTCCGCCTCCAGCTTCTTCAGGCCATCGGCCGAGATCGGAACGGGCTTATCTTGGTTCATGTGGTGCCTCCGAAACAAAAGGCACCGAGGGGCGGGCCCCTCAGCACCTGTGCGCCGTAGTGTTGCGTGTGCGAATTGTACAGCCCCGTCGACCGACGCGCGGACCTCCGGCGCCGGGTAACGCGCTGGTACGCACGCGCGGGGAGGGATCTTCCGTGGCGGAGGACCACGGACCCATACGCGGTCCTGGTGTCCGAGATCATGCTGCAGCAGACACAGGTCGCACGGGTGTTGCCCGCGTATACCGCGTTCCTCGAGCACTTCCCGACACTTGCCGCGCTCGCGGCCGCACCGTTCGGTGAGGTGCTCCGCGCCTGGGGCGGGCTCGGGTACCCGCGACGTGCGCGGGACCTGCACGCCACGGCACGGGCACATCCCAGGACGCTCCCCGCGACGCGGGACGAGCTCGACACGCTGGCGGGGATCGGTCGTTACACCGCCGGCGCGGTAACGTGCTTCGCCTACGGCCACGATGAGGCCTTCGCCGACGTGAACATCGCGCGAGTGCTTGGGCGTGTCGAGCGCGGCGACTCGATCCCCCTCCGCCAGGCCGAGGCGCTCGACGCGCAGCTGCTTCCGCGAGGCAACAGCGCCCGTTGGCATCATGCCCTCATGGATCTCGGAGCGACGGTGTGCACCGCCCGGGCGCCGCGCTGCGGCGAGTGCCCACTGAACGGGATGTGCCGGGCGCGCGCGGCCGGCGTGGCCCCGAGCAGGCCCCGGAAGCGCGCGGCCTTCGCCACGAGCGACCGTCGCGTGCGGGGATCCATCCTCGCGATGCTTCGCGAGGCGCCGAGTGGCCTGACAGCGGCAGCGCTGCGAGGACACCTTCAGGACGTACGGGTGCCGCGCCTCATCACCGCGCTCGTCACCGAAGGGCTTGTGCAGCGCGTGGGCCGCCTGGTGACGCTGCCGATCTGATCCGCCCTACTTCACGGTGACGGTGACGTAGACGCCCTCGTCGTCGAGCCAGGCGACGCCGTCAACGACGGGGCGCAGACGCATGACCCAGACCCCCTGCTGCCCGGCCCGTACGTTGAAGTTGAAGGTCGCGATCTCGTTCGGCGCGACGTTCCTCTGGTACTGGACCGCGGGACGCGAGGGGAGGACCCACGTCGACGCGAAGCCGAGCTCCGCGAGAAGTGTCGAGTCCTCCACGATGCCGAGCCGCGCCTCGGTCGGCGTCCCCTTGACCCAAGCAAGCGTCCCGGTGTTGCGGAAGCTGACGGTGACCATGGCGACCTCGCCACGTGCGAGCGTCGGATAGGGCGACTGTGCAAGCCAGCGGGAGGCGAGTGTCGGGGCGACCGACACGGGCCGCGACGCAGTCGCGCTCGCCGACGCGACCGGAGCGGCGCTGCGCCACTCGCGGTAGGAGACGAAGACGAAGCGGCCCTGCCAATCCGGTCCCGCAGCCGCGAAGGCGCTACCCATCCACAAGTGGTCCCACTGCCAGGATTCGATCCCCACTCTGCCCATGAAACCGCTGAGTGGATCTGCGACGTACAGCCCCGTGACGGACCCTCCCGCGATGGCCTCATACCCGAACACCGTGACGGTGTGATTGCCCGCTTGCGTGAGGGCGACGACCGGGACCGAGGCGTTCAGGCGCCCGACGAGCTCGTGAAGCGCCGTCCCGCGATCGGCGAGGGCGTGGATGCGGCCCTCACCGCCGTAGGAGCGCATGAGATACGAGATGCCGTTGGGGTCGAGACCTGGATCGGTCGTCGTATTGCCCTGACGGCCGATATCGAACGTCGTTCTGAGTGGTGAGCTGGGGAATGCGACGCCGAAGCTCGCCATCACGCTGAGGCTTGCGGCCGCCGCGCAGTACGGCGTCGCACCGGCCCGCCACCAGATCGGGGCGGGCTCGGCGAGCTGGCTCACGTGCGCGACCGGCACGGTGTGGCTGACGAGCAGAGCAGCCGGCTCGCGGCCGCCGGCCGGGGCGGCGGCTACCGTGACAAGTAGGACGGCGAGGAACAGCGCGCCGGAGCGCGGCCGACGCGATGTCATCTCACCACACCGGCTCGCCCCGAGGGGCCCGGAACCGCGCTCGGTCGATACCGGCTCCGCGCGCGAGGAGGTCCACACCTGCCCGATGCTCGCTTGCTCCTAACGCTTCACGCCGATACCGACGCCGTCGCCGACCGGGAGGATCACCGCGTCGAGCTCGCGGTGAGCGACGAACGTCGCGTTGAACTCCTTCAGAGCGCGCGTGTCAGTCGAGCCGTCGTCAGGCGCCGAGCCCGAGGTCCGCCCGCTCCACAGCAGGTTGTCCACGGCAACGGTGCCGCCGCCGCGTAGGCGGCCGACCACGTGGCCGAGATACCCCGCGTACTCGTGCTTTAGAGCGTCGAT
Organism: Chloroflexota bacterium; assembly: GCA_013695575.1. GTDB lineage: Bacteria > Chloroflexota > Limnocylindria > P2-11E > P2-11E > JACDAF01. Next base: position 8,860 of record JACDAF010000164.1, read on the forward strand.
GAACGCGAAGTCGAACGGGCCCTCCAGCGTCGGCAAAACGTCCAACGCCGGTGCGTTCACCACCCGGATGAGATCGCCCACCCCGGCGCGATCCCAGAATGCACGTGCCCGATCGGTGCGCTCGCGGTCGGGATCGATCGTGATCAGCTGGCCGTCACGGGGCAGCGCAGTCGCGATCCAGAGCGCGGAGTAGCCGATCGCCGTGCCGACCTCGACGACCCGCCGCGCACCGCTGGCGCGGACGAGCATGTGCAGCAGCCGGCCGACAGAGGTGCCGACGATCGGGATGTCGTCGCGGCCGCCGTCGGCGTCGAGCGCGCTGAACACTTCGGGCAACCCGCCGTGCAGCGACTCGAGGTACTCGAGGTCCTGGCGCGTGATGCGGTCCATCGCGTTCCTCATCGGATGACCTCCAGGCGAAGGGTCGTCGCGAGCACGTCTGGACGCTGCATGGAGGCGAGTGAGCCGCGACTGCTCCGGTACTTCCTGCCATACGCGTCGGAGACACGCTCGCGCATCCAGCGTCCCTTCTTCGCCTTCACGGACGCGACGTGCGCCGCGTCGTCGACGACCACGACCCAGATGGGTACACGGTGCCTCGCTCCGTTCGCCGCGAAGGTCTCCACGT
>JACDAF010000210.1 GCA_013695575.1 Chloroflexota bacterium
TCGCGTGGACGCAGCTGAACCAGAACCGCGAGCGTCCTCTCGTGAACCGCGTGGCGCAGGGGCTGTACCCGCCCGGCTCCACCTTCAAGGTCGTGACCGCCGCGGCCGCCGTCGAGAACGGCGTCGACCCGAAGGAGAAGATCCGCATCGACGACCCGTTCCAGGGCGATCCGTCGTGGGGGCCGTACCGGGTGCGCTCGTCGTCGCAGGCGCACGGTGACTTCGATCTCTCGCTCGCGATGCAGCGCTCCGAGAACATCTACTTCGCGAAGCGCGCGCTCCAGATCGGCGGTGCGCGGCTCGCCGAGTACGCATCACGGTTCGGCATCGGGACGGCGCCGAAGCTCGATCTTCCCGCGGGCCGCGGCCAGCTCTCGAACGCCGGCACCCTGGACAGCCCGATCCTTATCGCGGACACCGCCTACGGCCAGGGCGAGCTGCTCGTCTCACCCTTGCAGATGGCGCTGGTCGCGGCCACGATCGCGAACGGCGGCGTGATGCCGACGCCGCACTATGCGCGTGCGGTCCTGGACGCCGGCGGTGCGGTCATCCGGACGATCGCGCCCGGCCCCGCCGGTCAGGTGATCAGGCCCGAGACCGCTCGGATCGTCGCGCAAGCCATGGTCGACGCGGTCCAGGCGGCAGGAGCGTTCGCGTCCGCGGCGCGAGTGCCGGGAATGAACGTCGCGGGCAAGACGGGCACCGCTGAGAACCCCAGCGGCCCGCCGCACGGCTGGTTCATCGGCTTCGCGCCGGCGGAGGCGCCAACGGCGGTCGTCGCCGTGCTCATCGAGAACTCACCCAAAGGCGGCGAGGACGCCGCCCCGCTCGGCGGTGCCGTCCTCCGCGCGGCGGTGGGAACCCGGGCGCCGTGACCTGTGTATCTGAACCATCCGGGCGCTTGGCACGTTCTGTACAGAGCACCCTGACCACCTACCATCGTCGGAGGGCGGGCACCCATTGATGAAGGGGAGCATTGTGTGACAGGAACCGAGCTGAGCCAGCGCGCCAAGGCCGTGGTCGAGAATGTCGAGAGGGCCATCTTTGGCAAGCATCACGAGGTCGAGCTCGCGCTCGTCGCGCTGCTTTGCCGTGGGCACATCCTGGTCGAGGACGTGCCCGGGACCGGCAAGACCGTCCTCGCGAAGGCACTCGCGCGGTCGCTCGGCTGCTCCTTCCGGCGTATCCAGTTCACGCCGGATCTCCTGCCGTCCGACGTGACGGGCGTCGCCATCTACAACCAGCGGAATCAGACCTTCGAGTTCCGCGCTGGTCCGGTCATGAGCCAGATCGTGCTCGCCGACGAGATCAACCGGGCCACGCCGAAGACGCAGTCGGCGCTCCTCGAGGCGATGGACGAGCAGCAGATCACCGTGGACGGCACCACCTACCAGCTGCCGGACCCGTTCCTCGTGCTCGCGACGCAGAACCCGATCGAGTACGAGGGCACTTTCCCGCTTCCCGAGGCGCAGCTCGACCGATTCTTCCTCCGGGTCCAGCTCGGGTACCCGACGGAGAAGCAGGAGATCGCGATCCTCGATGCGCAGCGCATCCAGCACCCGCTCGAGTCGCTCGGCCAGGTCATCTCAGCCGACGAGCTCATCGAGGCACAGCACTACGTGAAGGAGATCCACCTCGCCCCGGCCGTGAAGGCGTACGTCGTGAGCGTCGTCACCGCGACGCGCTCTCATCCCGACGTGTACCTCGGCGCCTCGCCCCGCGGGTCGCTCGCGCTCGCGCGCGCGGCCCAGGCGTACGCTTCCATCAATGGCCGCGACTACGTCGTGCCTGACGACGTGAAGGCGCTCGCCGCTCCGACGCTCGCGCACCGGCTCATCCTCCAGCCGCAGGCGCGGTTGAAGGACCTCGCCGCGACGACGGTGATCGCCGAAGTGCTCGCGAGCGTTCCGGTGGAGCACGTGAGCACCACGGCCGCGCGGGCCTAGCGGTGCGGTTCTGGCACGTCGCGGTCGTATGGCTCGTCCTCTTCATCGCGGCCGTCGCGAGCGAGATCGAGCTGCTCTCGTATCTCAGCTACCTCCTGCTGTTCGCAGGCGGCGCGATGTGGGCGGTCTCGCGTCTCACGATGGAAGGCCTCTCAGTACGGCGCACGCTCGGGCAGGCATACGCGCATCTCGGTGACACGATCGAGCTCCAGTACGAGCTGCGGAACGAGCACGCGCTCGGGAAGCTGTGGCTCGAAGTCTTCGAGGAATCCAACTGGCCAGAGCATCTGCCCGGCCGGGTGCTATCCATCGGCGGCAGGAAAACACGCAAGTGGAAGGTCCTCGTGAAGGCGGCGCGCCGCGGGCGGTTCCGTCTCGGACCGGTCGTCATGCGGAGCGGCGACCCGTTCGGACTGTTCCGGACGGAGCTGCGCGTGCCGGACGAGGCGCTCCTGCTCGTCTACCCGCGCGTCGTGCCGATCCCGTTCTGGACGCTACCGGGCTCCGTCCTCGAGGGGAGCGTTCTCACGGGACAGCGCTCGCTGCAGTCGACGTCGATGGTCATGGGCATCCGCGAGTACCGGCCGGGCGACGCGCTGAACCGCATCCACTGGCGCTCGTCCGCGCGTCACCGCGAGCTCCAGGTCAAGGAGTTCGAGCTCGACAAGACCGCCGACCTCTGGATCTACCTCGACCTCGAACGACACTGGCACCGCGGGGAGGGGGAGGATTCCACAGAGGAGCGCTGCATCACGGTCGCCGCGAGCGTCGTGCAAAAAGCGTTGCGTGAGCACCGGAACGTCGGACTCATCACATCCGGAACCCGTGCGGAAGTGCTCCATCCCGACCGCGGCTCGAAGCAGCTCGGGAAGCTCATGCAGTACCTCGCCGAGATGCAGGTGGGCGGCACCCGCTCGCTCGCCGAGACGGTCGTGGAGACGCTGCCGCGTCTGCGCCGCGGCGCCTCGGCCCTGCTGATCACGCCGTCCCTCGACCCCGGGTGGGTGCGTCCCGCGAGCACCTTGCGCGAGTCATCCATCGCGACGCAGGCGGTGATCGTGGCGCCGCCCATCGAGGGCGACGACCGCGACCGCGCGCGCCGCTACGCGCTGCTCGGTGAGCTCGCCGTGGCCGGAGTGCGCGCCGCGTACCTCGGGCCGCGCGACGCCGTCGAGGACCTCTTCCGCGGAGCGGGCAGTGCCGCGGCTTAGGGCCGTCGCGAAGAGCCTCTTTCCGCCGATCGACGGCGGCCGCCTGCGCTTCCGCGGCGGGCTCGTCGCCCTGCCACTTTTCCTCGGCATCAACCTGCTCTACCCGCTGTCGCTGCAGCAGGCCGACTGGGTGGCAACGAGCGAGCACTTGACCTATGTCGCCGCGCTCGCGGTGCTGTTCGGCACGATCGCCGGCAACGGGCGGATGGACATCCGGCGCGCGGGTCTCCTCGGCGCCGCGCTCGGCACGTTCGTCGTCATGCTGCTCACCATCTACGCGGATTCGGGCGGGACTCTCCGTGAGCGTGCGGTGATCGTCGCAACGCACGTGAACAACTGGCTCACACAGGCGGTGGCCGGCGAGGCCGCGACCGATCCGACCGCGTTCGTGCTCTTCCTGGGCGCCAGCGTATGGGCGGCGAGCTACCTCGGGAGCTTCGCCCTTGCGCGCGAGCACCGCGTCTGGGACGCGATACTCCTGTGCGGCTTCTGCCTCGTGGTGAACGTCTCGCTCGCGCTCACGTCGCTGCTCTTTGACCTCATCGTGTTCACCCTATGCACCCTCGTCCTCCTCACGCGGCTGCACATCGTCGGCCTGCAGGAGCGCTGGAGGCGGCAGAACATCCAGCCTGCCGGCGAGATGGACTGGCGCGTGCTGCGCGGTGGCCTTACCTGGACGGCCGTTCTCGTGATCATGGCGCTCGTCACCCCGCGGGTCGGTGCCGCCGAGGCGATGTCGACCGCACTGACCACTTTCGAGGGCCCGTATCACGTCGTCGAGGCCGAGTGGCAGCGCTTCTTTGCGGGAGTGTCCGGACCGAGCAGGCTTCGCGGCGTCTCCTTCACCGACGCGATCAGGCTCGGTCTCGCGCCGAACCTGGGCGATCGCACCGTTTTCACGGTCGACGTGCCTGAGGGGCAGGCGGGGCGGTTCTGGCGGGCCGTCACCTACGACTTCTACACGGGCGCGGGGTGGAAGACGACGGAGACCGACAAGGCGGACAGGGTGGTCCCGGCCTACGGCGGGCGTGAGAAGGTCGACTTCGTCTTCGACGTGCAGGTGTCGCACGGCAACCTGCTCTTCAGCGCGAACGAAGCGTCCAAGGCAAGCGTGGCTCACCAGTTCCAGACGGGCGATGACCGCAATTACTCGACCTCACTGCGCGCCGTCAACCGCCACCAGGCTGTCGGCCCGTACCAGGTGACCTCGTTCGTCTCGACCGCGGACAAGGCCGCGCTCCGGAGATCGCCGCAGAGCTATCCCGCCTACGTGAAGCAGAAGTACCTCCAGCTGCCGTCCAGCCTCCCCCAGCGCGTGAAGGACAAGGCGCGCCAGGTCGCGGCCGATCAGCTGACCGCGTACGACAAGGCCGAGACGATCGAGAGCTGGCTGCGCACGACGTACCGCTACTCGACCGTGGTGAAGACCCCTCCCGCAGGCCGCGATCCCGTCGACTACTTCCTCTTCGACCTGAAGGAGGACTTCTGCGAGTACTTCGCCTCCTCGATGGTGGTGATGCTGCGCGAGCTCGGGATCCCCGCGCGACTCGTCGAGGGCTACACGACCGGGAGCTTCGACCCGACCATCGGCAAGTACGTCGTGCGCGAGCAGAACGCCCACGCGTGGGTCGAGGTGTATTTCGCCGGGTACGGCTGGATCGAATTCGAGCCCACTCCCTCAGAGCAGGTGTTCAGTCGCAGCGACGATCTCGCGGGCGCGCCGGCCGAGGGCGGCAACGCGGGCGAATCGAGCGGGGACGTGAACCCCCAAGACAAGGACCGCGAAGGCCGCGACATGCCGACGGAGGGTGAGGGTGGCTTCGCAGGCGACTTCGGGAGTGCTGCCGCGGAGATCGCGAGGAACGTCGATCCGCGGCCGGCGCTCGCCGCGCTCATCCTCGTGTTGCTCGCGGCGCTGGCCGCGTTCGTCCGCTTTCAGTGGCGGTTCCGCGGACAGCAGCCCCTCGACGCGGCTTGGGGAAAGACACGCCTCCTCTCGTCGTACGCGGGTCATGCCGCGAGCCCTGCGCAGACCGCCTACGAGTACGCAGCGTCGCTCGGGCGCGCGGTCCCGGAGATCGGGGATCCGGCCAAGACCCTCGCGCATGCCCGCGTCCTCGACCGGTACGCGCCCGCTGGTGCCAGCGACGATCAGCGCGAGGAGGCCGTCCTGGCCTGGCAGCGGATAGCCCGGGTGCTTCTGTCGATGCTTCCTCAGCGCGTCGCCGCCAGGCTGTCCCGCCTCTTCCGTTGACCACAACCCGAGCGTCGCGCGGGTCCGCCGCGGCCCGCAGGAGAGTTCGCGACCCAGCGCGTCAGCGGCACGACCCGGACGGCTCCGGAAGGTCTGCATGAGAGTCTTCGTCACCGGCGCGACCGGCTTCGTCATGGGTGCGGTCGTCCGGCAGCTCCGCGCCCGGGGCGATCCTGTCGTCGCACTCGTTCGCGATCCCGGCCACGCGGCGGCGCTCGCGGGTATCGGCTGCGAGCTCACACCCGGAGACCTCTCCGATCCGAGCGCTATCAGCGCGGCGCTGACGGGATGCGACGCCGCGATCCACGGCGCCGCGATCTACGAGATCGGCGTCAGTGGGAAACGCCGCGATGAGATGTTCGAGGCGAACGTCAACGGGACCGAGCGCGTCCTCGCCGCGTGTCGCGACGCGCGCATCGGGAAGGCCGTCTACGTCTCGACCATCGCGGCATTCGGCAACACGCGGGGCCGGGTGGTCGACGAGACCTACAGCCACGACGGCCGCTACACCTCCGCGTACGACGAGACGAAGCACCGCGCACACGTCATCGCCGTCCGCTACCAGACCGAGGGGCTGCCGCTCGTCATCGTGCAGCCCGGGGGCGTCTACGGGCCTGGCGACCACTCCGCGATCGGCGGCGTCATGCGTCAGGTCGCAGACGGCAAGGCGCGCGCGCTGGCCTTCCCCGAACTCGGGATGAACATGGTCCACGTCGATGATGTCGCGAGCGGTGTGTTGCTCGCGCTCGACCGCGGCAGGCCCGGCGAGTCGTACGCGCTCGGGGGCGAGATCACGACGATGCGGTCGCTGCTCCGCGCGGTCGCGGAGGTCACCGGTCAGCGCGCGCCATCGTTCGTGGTGCCGGGTGCGCTCCTCCGGATCATGACGCTGCCGTTTCCGCGCTTGCGCGAGACGGTCCGCTCGGCGGACGGCGTGACATTCTGGGCGACGGACGCGAAGGCCCGCCGGGAGCTCGGCTACGCGCCGCGCCCACTCGCCCTGGGTCTACACGAGACCTACGTTCGGACCTAGCGCCTCGATCGCGCGCTTCAGCCTGGCGAAGCTCGCCGTATCGTCGCGACGGATCTGGAACGCGACTGCCGGTGCCAACACCGCGAACGGCCCGGCGAGCTGGACGTCAGCGTCGACCGTCACGAGCGTCGCCGCGCCGCTCGCCACGAGTGTGTAGAGCACGTCGACGGTGAGCGGTCCCCAGCGATACAGGTACCCGAGCCGCGACGGCGGCTGGTATGCGGTCGCGTGCCAGCGAAGTCCGACGCGGAGTCCCGCGATGTGTCGCACCTCGACGCCGCGCCGCGTCGGTCCGTTCCCCTGCGTGTCCGCGTACTCCGCTTTCGGCGCCCACTCGCTCGTGAACGCGGGGTCGGTCATGAAGTCGAACACGGCGGCGGGCGGTCGCTCGATACGTGTGGTCACGGTGACCCGCGACACCAGATCCCTCAGTCCTCAGCTTCGTCCTCAGATTCGAACTCATCGGAGTAGAAGCCGAGCTCCTCGGCCTTGAAGACGGTAACGAGGAAGTCCTCGCGCTCGGGGTCGTGGGTCTGGACCAGCTCCTCGTCCATCTGGTCGATGAGCTGCTGCAGCTCGTCGTCGGTGAGCTCGACCTCGAGGAGGAGGGTCGCGTTCACCTCGAATCGTCCGTAATGCAGGTCCACGCGGCCGAGCCGGCGAGCGCCGCCGTAGACCGAGAAGATCTCGCTCGATTCGGTCCGGACCGCGCGCTCGAACCGTGCAGCTTCCATCGGCTGGTGACCATACCGTACGGCCGACGCCGCCGACAGCGGATCAGCTGAGGCCCGGCTCGGCCGGGCCGAGCCGCAGCGGTCGTGAACGAGCCGGCACGATTCAGTCGAGCCGGTCGCGGGCCCCGATCAGACGAGCGCCGCGCCCTGCGGCACGCCAAGCCGGGCGGTGCGCACCTCGGCGACGTCCGCGAAGGAGCCGATCTGCTCGCGGACGGCGTCCGGCACGGGATCGTCGAGGGTGAGGATCATGAGCGCGGCGCCACGCGGGTGGAGCCGGCCGACCTGCATGGACGAGATGTTCACGTCGTTCTCGCCGAGGAGCGTGCCGACCCGGCCGACGAGGCCGGGCTTGTCGTGGTGCTTGGTGAGGAGCAGGTGTCCCTCGATCGGCACGTCGACCCAGAATCCGTCGATGTAGACGATTCGCGGCTCGCCCTGCACCAGCGTCCCGCGGACCTCCGTGCCGCCGACGCGCACGGTGAGCAGGGTCGCGTAGCGGTCGACCTCGGCCTCGCGGCGCTCGGCGACGTCCAGTCCTCGCTCCCGCGCGATCGCCATCGCGTTGACAAGGTTCACCCGCTGCTCGCTGAACGACTCCAGGAGGCCTTTGGCAGCCGAGGCGCGCAACGGCTCGGGATCGAGCTCGAGGAGTGCGCCGGAGTAGCGGAGCTCCACCGCGTCCGGACGGCTCTCCAGAAGCTGGGCCGCGAGCGATCCGAGACGTTCGGCGAGACGGACCCACGCGGCGCCACCGACCTCGTCGGACGGTGGCCGCGGCGCGTTCACCGCGTCACGCGCCGGGCGGCCGTCGAGCACGTCCAGGATCTGCTTGACCACGTCAACGGCGACGTTCGTCTGCGCCTCGCGCGTCGATCCGGCGATGTGCGGTGTGAGCACGGTCCGGGGCGCCCTGCGGATGCGCGCGTCGGCAGGCAGCGGCTCCGTGGCGAACACGTCGAGCGCCGCGCCCGCGATGGCCCCCCTCTCGAGCGCGTCGGCCAGAGCGTCGACGTCGATGACCTCGCCGCGGGAGCAGTTCACGACGACCGCGGTCCGCTTCATCTTCGCGAGCGCACCCGCGTCGATGAGCCCGCGCGTCCGCTCGGTGAGAGGCGTGTGCAGGGAGACGACGTCCGCGGTCGCCAGGAGGTCGTCGAGCTCGACGAGGGTGGCACCGAGCCCTCGCGCGACGGCCTCCGTCGCGAACGGGTCGTGGGCGATGATCTGCATCTCGAAGCCCGCGGCGCGACGGGCGACCAGGCTGCCCACGCGTCCGATCCCAATGAGCCCGAGCATCTTGCCGCGCAGCTCGGACCCCATGAAATTCGTGCGAGTCCAGTGCTGCGCGCGGATGCTCGCGTCGGCCGCCGGGATGCTGCGGAGGAGCGCGAGCACGAGCGCCAGGGCATGCTCAGCCGCGGCGACGACGTTGCCGAACGGCGCGTTCACGACGTACACGCCGCGCGCCGTCGCCGCAGGGACATCGATGTTGTCGATTCCGACTCCAGCGCGGCCGACGACCATTAGATCCGGCGCCGCGTCGAGCACGCGCGCCGTCACTCTCGTCTCGCTGCGCACCACGAGCGCGGACGCGCCCGCGAGGATCGAGGTGAGCTCCGACTCAGGGAGGCCCTTCGTGACCCGCACGTCGCACCGACCGTGCAGGAGGTCGATCCCCTCCTGCGCGATCGGGTCCGCGACGACGACGATGGGCTTCGGGCTAGCGACGGGACGCGACCGGCGTGCGCGCCGGTGGCTGCGTGGCTTCCGCGTAGGCGCGGAGTGCCGCACTGATCGCGACGCCCTGCTCGACAGGCTGGTTGAACCCGCGGAGCGTGAGCTCGAGCGCGCTGAAGAACGAGAGCATGTCCTGGATCGTCACGAAGCCCATGTGCCCGACCCGGGCGATCTGGCCCTCGAGTCGGCCCTGACCGCCGGCGATGATCGTGTCGTGTTCCTCGCGCAGCACCCGGATGAGGTTGCGGGAGTCGAGACGAGTCGGCATCCGGAACGCGGTGCAGGTAGGCGAGGCGAACGCCTCGTCGGCGAAGATCGCGAGGTTCAGGGCCTGCAGGCCACGGCGCGTCGCGAACGCGAGATCGCGATGACGCTTGACGATAGAGTCGAGGCCTTCCTCTGCCATGAGGCGCAGGCTCTCTTGGAGGGCGATGTACACGGTGACGGCCGGGGTCGCCGGCGTCGCGCCCTTCTCGAGCTGTGCCTTGTAGGTCTGCAGGTTGAAGTAGGCCTTTGGCAGGTTCGACCGGTCGAACGCCTTCCAGGCGCGCTCGCTCATCGTGATCATGGACACGCCAGGAGGCGCGCCCCACGCCTTCTGCGCGGCGGTGACGAGCACATCGATGCCCCAGTCGTCGACGTCGAGATCGACGGCGCCGGCGCCGGACACGGAGTCGACGACGAGCAGCTTCCCGGACTCACGGACGACAGCGGCGATCTCCTTGAGCGGGTTGAGGACGCCGGTCGACGTCTCGTTGTGCGTCACGAAGACCGCCTTCGAACCGTCTTTGCCCCTCTCCCGAGCGAGGTCGTCGCGGACGACGTCAGGGTCGACCGCGCGGCCCCACGGCACCTCGACACGCCGCGCGTCGACCCCGTAGGCGCGGAGGATCTGGTGGAAGCGCTCGCCGAAGGCGCCGTTGACGAAGACGACGACCTTGTCTCCGCTCGACAGCGTGTTCGCGACCGCAGCCTCCATCGCTCCGGATCCCGACGCCGTCAGGAGGAACACGTCCCCCCGCGTGCGCAGGAAGTCCTGCAGCGCGCGGGTCATTCCCGCGAGCAGGGCCGCGAACTCGGGTCCGCGGTGGTTGATGAGCGGGCGCGCGGAGGCGGAAAGCACCGCCTGAGGTACGAATGTTGGGCCGGGGATCCGTAGGTTCTGGGGGCGGTACATGAAACCGTCTCCTATCTGGTGTGACGCCGGGCCGACTGCTGGTGGGCTCAGGCGGTCGCTGCTCCTCGTATGATGCCCGCGCTTCCTCCCGCGGTCCACTTTTCTGGGGGACATCGATGAAGCTGGCCCCGTCGATCCTGTCGGCCGATTTCTCCGCCCTGGGCGATGCCGTGGAGGCCGCACAGGCCGCTGGCGCGGACTGGCTCCATGTGGACGTTATGGACGGCCACTTCGTCCCGAACCTCACGTTCGGGCCGAAAATGGTCGCTGACCTTCGCAGGCGCACCCATCTGCCGCTCGACGTCCACCTGATGATCGAAGAACCCGAGGGGTGGATCGAGCGCTACGCCGACGCGGGCGCCGATTACCTCACGATCCACATCGAAACGGTGGCGAACCCACGCCGGGCGCTCGACGCCATTCGCCGCGCCGGTCCCAAGCCCGGCCTCACGCTCCGCCCGGAGACCCCGGTGGAGCGGCTCATCGAGCACCTCGGCCACCTCGACCTCGCGCTCGTCATGAGCGTGCGGCCGGGCTTCGGCGGTCAGTCGTTCATCGCGTCGTCGCTCGAGCGGGTGGGTGCGGTCCGTGCGGCTCTTGACGAGCGGCGTCTCGCGGCGGAGCTCGAGGTCGACGGGGGTATCAAAGCCGAGAACGCGAGGGCTGTGGCCGAGGCGGGGGCGACCGTGCTCGTCGCCGGCTCAGCGGTGTACCAGGACCCGCATGGGCCGGCCGCGGCGATCCGGGCCCTCCGCGACGCCGCCGGCTAGCACGTACATCAGCTCGCTCAGTCCGCATCGCCGAGCCCGAGCTCGCCGAGGCGCTCGTCGCTTATCCCGAAGTGGTGCGCGACCTCATGCACGACCGTGTCGCGGACGATGTCCGCTTGCCGCCGCGGCGACGTCGTCATCCGCTCGATCGGTCTGCGGAAGATCGTGATGCGGTCGGGCAC
>JACDAF010000224.1 GCA_013695575.1 Chloroflexota bacterium
TGAGCGAAGCCGCAGCGAAGGACGGTGTGAACCTGATGCCGCTGATCGTCGACGCCGCCCGCGACTACGTCACGCTCGGCGAGATGTGCGACGCGCTCCGCGAGGTGTGGGGCGTGTGGCGCGAGACTCCGGTTTTCTAGGCAGAGACGTCAGGGATGGTGACGCGCAATCTGCGCTCTCGCCGACACGACATGACGAATACACCGGTCGAGATGCCGTAGAGCGCTACGAGGAAGGCCAGGGCACCGAAGGTGCGCAACCCGTACACCGGATCCAACATCCAGATTCCGATCACCCCTACGACGAGCAGCACAAAAAGTGCGGAGATCGCCGCGAGGCCGCGTCGCCGGCGGCCGAAACCGGCAACCGCGGCAAGCCCTGACCCTGCGGTCGTGACTGCCAGCACGACGACCGTCACTGCTGACCATTCCGCAAACGCGTCCCAATAGGCATCCACTGCGGCGAGTGCGCAGGCGGGCACCACCAATAGAACGAGTGCGACGAGCGGGACAGAGTCCCCCGTGGTTCGGGCGACCGCTTCGGGCAGCACCCGGTCAGAGGCTGCGGCGAGAAGCACCCGAGTCGCGCCGAGAAAGAGCGTCGCGGTCCAGCCAATGACCCAAGCGGCCATGCCGGCGATGATCGCGATCTGCAGGAACGTGCTGTCGGTAAGCCAAGCTGCGAGCACGACCGGGCTCGGCCAAGCCGGCAAGGGCGTCGCGGCGGTGGTCCCGTACAGCGTGCCGAAGTACAGATTGTTGGCCTCGTTCCAGAACTCCCAGGTGCTGCCTCGACCGACTGCTACCAGTAAGAGGAGACTCGTCACAGTCGAGGCCGCGGCGGCCCGTATGAGGGCAGCGCGAATCGACTCGGGCTTCCGTGCCCGAATCTCTCCCGCGAGCGGACTCGCCCATCCGATCCAAAGCCCGAAGAGAAGTACGAGCGGGACGAGTCTGAACGTGTCCACGGCATCGACCTCGGTCACCTGCGCGTTGAGGTCTCCGACCTCGACGATCTGCGCCGAGGCAAGAGGGCTTGCGCCGTAGACGTCGGCGGCCTTGACGTCGAATTCCTTTCCGACCGTCGCGGGATCGCCCGTGATCAAGAGAGCGAGGACGACGACGAGCGCCGCGCTGCCGACGACGACAACTACCCGTTGGGCGATTGCGGCGCCGCGCATGCCCATACCGACGAATGCGGTCGCAACGGCGATTGCAATCAGCGATGCGCTGAAGATGCCTTCCCGACCGTGAAACCAAGACGCGAGGCCGTCCCAGCCCGCATGCGTCAACAGCGGCTCAAGAACTTGAACGACCAGAACGTTTCCGTACACCGGTGCGAGGGCTGCTGCTACCAGCCACCATGACGTCAGCGCGAGAACCACACCGATGCGAGGGCCGAGGAGCCGTGTCTGCCAGGAGTAGTCGCCCCCGGTCCACGGCCAGCGCGCTGCGAGAGAACCGAAAACGACCGCAGCGGCCAGGATGATGACTCCAGCGAAAACCACGGCGAGGAAGAGGTTCCCGCCGACGAGCGGAGCCAACGAGAAAATCCACAGGCCGAGCGCGAGCGGATTGACGACGAGGAAGGCGTGGAGGCCGAAGTCGAGCGGGGACCACGTCTTCGGAAGCGCCACCGGAGGTTGAGCGTTCACCTCGCGGCCTCGACCCGATAGACGGGACCGGCGAGTGACGTGGCGTAGACCCGGCCCGCGGCATCGGTGCCGAACGAGCTCAGAAGGAAAACTTCGAGCCCGGTCGTGCGCTGGTCGACCACTCGCCCACTCTCCAAGAGAAAGCTTCGAATGGAGGAGTCGCAGAAGTCGCCGTATAGATGGCGACCGTGCAGGCTTGGGAGCGAGCGATTCTCAACGCTTACGCCGGCGACGATGCTGCACACGGGCTTTCCCACGCTGAGCCGTGTGCTGACGCGCGGTCGACCTCGCGTCACCGTTGGCGCCGTGTCCTCGTTCGTGGCTCGGAGGGAGCCGCGAATCAGCTCGAGAGCCGGAGGCACGGCTCGCGCGCACGAAGGTGGGCCGCCTGAGGCGTAGGTTGCACGCCCCTCGAGACAGCTCCACCCAAAATTGAGTGCCGCGTCCGGTGCGATGTCGATCTCCTCGGCGATCAGCTCTCCGACGTCGCCGATGACGAGTGTTCCGGTTGACGGGTCGAACCCGAAGCGCCAGGGATTGCGGAGACCGTAGATCCAGATCTCATCGCGTCCCGGACGGCCGACGAACGGGTTGTCAGGTGGGACGCGATACGGGCGTGCGCCGTGAGCGCGCGGATCGATTCGGAGGATTTTTCCGTGCAGATTGTCGAGCCGCTGCGCGGGAAACGTGGGGTCGCGGTAGATCCCGCCGTCCCCCTGTCCGATATAGAGATGGCCATCCGGCCCGAAGAGGACGAGCCCGCCGTGATGTCGCTCGGTCGGATTTGGGATCACGAGGACTTGACGCGCCGTCCGGCGGTCAGCGACGTTAGGTTCGCTGGATCGTCGGAACTCCTCGACAATCGTTCGGTGCCGCAGGTCGGTGTAATCGACATACAGACGCCCCGAGCTGGCGTAGTCGGGAGCGAACGCGAGGGAGAGAAGCCCCTCCTCGAAACCGCTGACCGAAACGCGGCGAGAGAGATCGAGAAAAGGGCGAGTCAGGCGTCGACCCCGATCGACGACCCAGATCCTACCGGTGCGCTCGACGACGAACAGGCGCCTGTCACGCGGCGGGGACGTTGCGTACACAGGCTGTTCGAAGCGTCCCACCTCGACCAGCTTCACCTCGGATGCGGCGAGACTCTCACGTGCCTCATCCCGGGATAGGAGCCCGATCGCCGCGAGGACGCCGATCAGGCTCAGCGGTACAAGGACAAGCCTCAGATGAGGCAGCGTACTTAGCGGTGCGGACTCCGCCCGCCCGGAACTCAGCTAGTCGGCGACTCCGGAACGACTACAGCGACAAGCCCGTTCTTTCACGAGAGTCCCGGCGGCTTCGTCAAACGTCCAGCTCGAGCCCGTCGTAGGCGAGGTCGTATTCCTCGGGAGTCTCGAGCTCGCACGGCCGGTGGGTAACGAGGAGGCGTTTGGCGCCCGAAGCCGCGAACGCTTCCACGGCCTCGTCCAAAGAGAGATGGCCACGGGGCTCTCCGTCGAGCTCACCGCGCAACAGCGTGGCCTCGCAGACAAAGAGGTCCGCCTCCGAGGCGGCTTCGACCAGCTTCTCGGATGGTGCCGAGTCTCCCGAGTACGCCAACGTCCGGTTGTCGCCCTCGACACGGAACGCGTACGTCTGGAGCGTGTAATGGGGGACACGGGTCGGGGTGACGACGAGCGGCCCGATGCGGAAGGGGGTGTCCGGCTGGTACTCGTTGAGCTCGAATGTTCGCTCGAACATGTCCGGAAAACCCAAGCGCTCGCCGAGCCCGGTCAGGAAATCCGAGCCGCCCGGCTGCACCCACAGCGCCGGCTTCGGGAGCGGGCCGTTCGTCGCGAGGTAGAAGGTGCCCCAGACCCAGGGAACGAGGTCTCCCCAGTGGTCGAGGTGAAAGTGCGTAACGGCGATCCCGTCGACGCGGGGCCAGAGCTCGTTCTCGCGCAGCCTGCCGAGCACACCCGGCCCGCAGTCGAGCAAGAGACGGGTTCCGTTCGCCTCGAGCATGTAGCCGGAGTGGGCGCTTCCGGGGTTCGGCCACGCGGGGGAGGACCCGATGACGATCAGGCGCACCGCGGTATTCTGCCGATGTGCCGGACAGGAAGATCCGGGTGGTGATCGCGAAGCCGGGGCTCGACGGCCACGACCGCGGCGCGAAGATCATCGCCAGGGCACTCCGCGACGCGGGAATGGAGGTCATCTACACCGGCCTCCATCAGACGCCGGAGCAGATCGTCGAGACGGCGATCCAGGAGGATGCCGACGCGGTGGGCGTCTCGATCCTGTCCGGTGCGCACATGACGCTAGTCCCGCGCATCGTCGAGGGGCTCACTGAGAACGGCGCGGATGATGTC
>JACDAF010000264.1 GCA_013695575.1 Chloroflexota bacterium
GAGAAGACGAGCGCGCGACGGATCGCCCGGCGGGCCGGCGTGCCGATCGCGGAAGGCACGCTCGAGGCGGTCGCCGACGAGCGCGCCGCGGCCGACGTCGCGCGCCGCCTTGGCTACCCCGTCCTCCTCAAGCCGGCCGGCGGTGGCGGCGGGAAGGGGATGCGTGTCGTCCGCGCGGCCGGGGAGCTGGCGTCCGCCTGGCGGGGCGCGACTGGTGAGGCGACGAGCGCGTTCGGCGATCCCGCCATCTTGGTCGAGCGGTACCTCGAGGGCGCACGGCATGTGGAGGTGCAGCTCATCGCGGACGATCACGGCGCGGTCATCTCGCTCGGCGAGCGTGACTGCTCGATCCAGCGGCGCCATCAGAAGCTCATCGAGGAAACGCCCGCTCCATCGGTCGACGGCGCGCTCCGCGCTCGCCTCGCCGAGGCGGCAACGGCGATCGCGCGTGCGGCAGGCTATCGCAACGCCGGCACCGCCGAATTCCTGGTCGCGCGCGACGGCGGCTTCGTGTTCCTCGAGGTGAACACGCGGCTCCAGGTCGAGCATCCCGTGACCGAGATGGTCACCGGCCTTGACCTCGTCGCGCTGCAGCTGCTGGTCGCCGCTGGGGGACGGCTGCCCTTCAGGCAGCAGGACGTGCGGCAGGATGGCGCGGCGATCGAGTGCCGCATCACGGCGGAGGACGCCTACGCGGGATTCCTGCCCGCCGCGGGGCGGCTCGGAAGGGTCCGCCTGCCTGCCGGTCCCGGGATCCGCGTGGATACCGGGATCGAGAGCGGGCTCACCGTCCCGACCGAGTACGACCCGCTCCTCGCCAAGATCATCGCCTGGGGGCCGACGCGCCAGGTCGCGCTCGCGCGCATGCGCCGCGCGCTCGCCGAATCCGTCATCGCGGGCATCCCGACGACCCTGCCGTTCCACCAGCACGTCCTCGCGGATCCCGAGTACGCGGCGGGCCGCTACGACACCTCCTACGTCGAGCGTCGGTGGCATGGTCAGACGGTCGATCCCGACGGTACCGCGCTCACCGCGGTCGCGGTCGCGGCGGTCCTCACCGCGCGCGAGCGCGCGCGGCATCTCGCGCCCGCGGACGGCAGCGCGTGGACGCGCCTCGCGCGCGAGGACGCGCTCCGGTGAGGTACGAAGTCACCGTCGGCGAGCGGACCGTGCACGTCGAGATCGCGCCCGACGGGGGACTGCTGGTTGATGACCGCGCCGTCGCACTGGATGCCGCGCCGGCCGGCGTGGGCGCGTGGACGATGCGGCTCGACGGTGCGTGCCACGAGGTACACGCGCTCTCGCGCGACCCGATGCGCCTGTGGGTCGACGGTCGCGAGGTGAGGGCGACCGTCATGGATGAGCGCGCGCTCGCCGCGCGGCGTGTCGGCGGTCGCGCGCCGTCCGGTCGACACGAGCTCCGCTCGCCGATGCCGGGCTTGATCAAGGCAGTGCATGTGAGCGAGGGCGACGCGGTCGAGCGCGGCGGGCCGCTCGTGACGCTCGAGGCGATGAAGATGGAGAACGAGCTCCGAGCCCCTGAGGCCGGCCGTGTCACGCGTGTCGTCGCGTCCCCCGGCACGAAGGTGGAGGCCGGCGCGCTGCTGGTCGTGCTCGCACCGGAATGAGGAGCCTGCTTCGCGCCGTCGCGGTCCTCGTCGCGCTGCTCCTCCCGACCGTGCTCATCGCGGGCTCGATCCTCGTGTACCGACCGCAGCCGGCGCTCGACGGCGACATCCGCGTGCTCGGCATGCACGAGCGCGGCGAGATCCTGCGCGACCACTATGGCGTGCCGCACATCTTCGCTCGCAACGCGCACGACCTCTTCTTCATGCAAGGGTACGTGCTCGCGCAGGACCGGCTCTTCCAGATGGACCTCTACCGCCGCGCGGCGCATGGGACGCTCTCCGAGGTGCTCGGAGAGGCGACGCTCGCGGCCGACAAGCTCACCCGGACGCTCTCGCTCGGTCGCGCGGCACACCGCGACGAGGATCTCCTCACTGTCGAGGCACGGGCGGCGGCCGAGGCCTACGCGGAGGGTGTGAACAAGCTGATACAGCAGCGCGGCGAGTCACTGCCGCTCGAGTTCGTCCTGCTCGGATACCGGCCGCACCCCTGGACGCCGCAGGACTCGCTCGCGATCATGAAGCTCCAGGCCTACGACCAGGCGATCAACTACGAGACCGAGCTCGTGCGGACCTCCGTCGCGAAGCGGCTCGGCGTCGCGGCGGTCCCGGCGCTCTTCCCGGAGCCACCCGGCACGACGGGCCTCGACGCGGCCTGGGCGCGCATTGCCCCGTACGTCGGCCTGTCGGGTGGCCCCGGTCGGGAGGGTCGCGCCCCCGCAGATGGTCGCGAAGCGCTGCACGCGATCCTCGGCGGCGCGGGTCCCGGCGCCGGCTCGAATTGCTGGGCTCTCAGCGGCACCCGGACGGCCACCGGCCGCCCGCTCCTCGCCGGCGATCCGCACCTTGGCGTGCGCAACCCGTCGATCTGGTACGAGGTCGCGCTCGACGGCGCCGGGTACCGTGTCACAGGCTTCACGGTCCCGGGCGTTCCCGGCGTGATCCTCGGCCACAACGACCGCGTCGCCTGGAGCCTTACGGTCGCCTACGTCGACCAGCAGGACCTGTACCTCGAGCGTCCCGACCCCGCTGACCCGCGACGCTTCCTGTACCGGGACGCGTTCGAGCCCGCGACCGTGCACCGCGAGTCCATCCGCGTCAAGGGCCGGCGTGAGCCGGTGCCGTTCGAGATCGTCGTCACGCGGCACGGCCCGGTCCTCACTCCGGTCCTGAAGGACCAGGCGGCACCGCTGGCGTTGCGCTGGACCGCCCTGGAGGGCGGCCGCAACCTCGACGGGATCCTCGCACTCGACCGCGCCCGCGACTGGGCGTCGTTCCGGGCCGCGGCCGCGCTCGTGGAGGGACCCGCGCTCACGCTCTGCTACGCCGACGCGGACGGCCACATCGGCTACGCCATCGCCGGCCGTGTCCCGGTGCGCGCTTCGCCTGACGACGGCCGGCTGCCGCTCCCGGGCTGGACCGGAGAGCACGAGTGGCGAGAGCCGCTGGCGCCCGAGCGAAACCCCGCGGTCCTCGATCCAGCGGACGGGCTCGCCGTCATCGCCAACCAGCGCTGGATCGGGCTCGACGACGTGGGCTCGCCGTCCGAGTGGGACCCCGGCTTCCGCGCCGCCCGCGCGCGCGAGCTGATCGGCGGCATCGGGAAGGTGACCGTCGAGGACCTGCGGCGTCTGCAGACCGACGTCTTCGCGCTCGCTGCGCGGCCGTTCCGCGAGCTCATCGGCGCGGTCCCGTCCCTCGGACCCGCGACCGATCGCGCGGCCGATCTCGTCCGTAGGTGGGACGGAGTGCTCGCCGCGGACTCCGCGGCCGCCGCGGTGTATGAGACGTTCGTCTTTCACCTTCTCGCGCAGGTCTTCAAGACGAGGCTCGGTGAGGCGGTGTTCGCGGCCTACGTCGCCGACGCGCGGCCGGTCTTCGCGCTCCACGAGCTCGCCACCCGCCCGGCCGATCCGTGGCTCGCGGGCCTCGAGGTGCCCGTCCTAGGCCCCGACGGACTGGCCGCGCGCGCTCTTCGCAGCGCGGTGGACGAGCTCGGACGACGGCAGGGCACTAATCCGGCGACGTGGCGCTGGGGAGCGCTCCACCGCATCACGTTCGCGCATCCGCTCGGCGGCGCGATCCCCTTCGGCCTGCTCAACCTCGGCCCGTACGAGCGGCCAGGTGACGACGACACGGTGAACGACGCGCCGTACGACTTCACCAAGCCCTACGACCTCCGCAGCCACGCCTCGCTACGGACGATCGTGGACTTCGCCGACATCGAGAGCTCGAGGTCGGTCCTCCCGACCGGACAGTCGGGCCAGGCCGGCTCGCGTCACTGGGGCGATCAGACGCAGCTGTGGCTGCGTGGGGAGCTGAAGCCGATGCCGCTTTCGCGCGGGCGAATAGGCGCCGAGTACCGGCTCGTCCTGCGCGCGCACTGATCCCGGTCTCCGCGCTCGATACCATCGCGCTTGTGGAACAAGCGAGGAGCGGCTGTGCCGCGACGAGCCGCAGGGCCGCCGGGAGCCGCAGGGGCAGGGGCTCCTGTGCGGCGAAGCCGCGACGTCGGCGTCGGGACCGGGGATGAAGGAAGAGTTCGAGGCCTGGCGACGCGGCCCGTACGCGGAGGCCACGGCGCGCCTGCCCGAGCGCGGCCGCTTCCGGACGACGTACGGCCTGGACCTGCCGCCGATCGCGACACCGGACGAGCGCTACGACCAGGCCGTCGCGCGCCTCGGCTACCCGGGAGAAGCGCCCTACACGCGCGGGATCCAACCGACGATGTATCGCGGGCGCCTCTGGACGATGCGGCAGTACGCGGGCTTCGCCACAGCGGCCGAATCGAACGCACGGTACCGCTACCTGCTCGAGAACGGACAGACGGGGCTCTCGGTCGCGTTCGACCTGCCGACGCAGATGGGCTACGACGCGGACGACCCACGCGTGGCCGGCGAGGTGGGCAAGGTCGGCGTCTCGATCTCGTGCCTCGACGACCTGGTCGAGCTCTTCGACGGGATCCCTCTCGCGGACGTGACCACGTCGATGACGATCAACGCGACGGCGCCGATAGTGCTCGCGATGTACGTTGCCGCGGCGAAGCGGCAGCGCGCTCCGCTCGAGCGGCTCGGCGGAACCACCCAGAACGACATCCTGAAGGAGTACATCGCGCGCGGGACCTACATCTTCCCGCCCCGGCCTTCGATGCGGCTTGTCACAGATGTGTTCGCGTACTGCGGTGAGCACCTGCCGCGCTGGAACACGATCTCGATCTCCGGGTACCACATCCGTGAGGCGGGTTCAGACGCGGTGCAGGAGCTCGCGTTCACGTTCGCGAACGCGATCGCGTACGTCGACGCCGCGGTGAGCGCGGGGCTTCCTGTCGAGCGGTTCGCGGGACAGCTCTCCTTCTTCTTCGCGGCGAACTCGACCCTCATCGAGGAGGTCGCGAAGTTCCGCGCCGCGCGCCGGCTCTGGGAGCGGATCACTCGCGAGCGGTACGGCGCGACGAACGCCGCGGCGCGGACGCTGCGGTTCCACACGCAGACGATGGGCTCAACGCTGACCGCGCAGCAGCCGCTGAACAACATCGTGCGCACCGCGATCGAGGCCCTCGCTGCCGTGCTCGGCGGCACGCAGTCGCTCCACACGAACGCCTACGACGAGGCGCTCGCGCTCCCGTCCGAGGAGTCCGCCCGCATCGCGCTGCGGACGCAGCAGATCATCGCCGAAGAGTCGGGCATCGCGGACACCATCGATCCCTTCGCCGGCTCGTACCTCGTCGAGACGCTCACGGCGGACCTCGAGGAGCGCGCGTGGGCCGAGATCACGAAGATCTCGTCACTCGGCGGCGCCCTCGCGGCGATCGAGCGCGGGTATCAGCAGCAGCAGATCGAGGACTCTGCCTACCGGTATCAGCGCGAGGTCGAGACGAAAGAGCGGCTCATCGTCGGTCTGAACGCGTTCGCGACAGACGCGACCGGCGTGCGCGGGACGCTGCATGTGGATGAACACGTCGCCGAGGAGCGCAGGTCCAGGCTGGCCGCGCTGCGCGGGCGCCGCGATGTGGGTGCGGCGGGCCAGCGGCGCGCCGCACTGGTCGCAGCGGCGCGTCAGGATGCGCCGCTCATGCCGGCCATCGTGGCCGCGGTCGAGGCGGACGTCACGCTGGGCGAGATCTGCGGGGACCTTCGCGAGGTCTTCGGGACCTACGCACCGGTGGGACGCGCGGTGTGAACGTCGGCAAGCTGCATCACGCGGCGGTCGCCGTGCCGAGCCTCGCCGAGGCGATCCCCTTCTACACGAGCACGCTCGGGATGCGCGCCGGCGAGCCGCACGAGCTCCGTGACCAGGGCGTGCGGGCCGTCTTCGTCGAGAGCGGCGGCGCGCGGCTCGAGCTCATCGAGCCGATCGACTCAACCTCGGGTGTGGCGCGCTTCCTCGCCGAGCGCGGCCGCGCGACGCTCCATCACGTCTGCTACGAGGTCGCCGACCTGGATGCCGCCCTGCGGGAGCTCGCCGGCCGCGGCGTCGAGCTCGCCGATCGCGAGCCCGTAGCCGGCCTCGCGGGACGGGTCGCATTCCTCCACCCGCGAAGCGCCGGTGGCGTCCTGATCGAGCTCCTCGAGCGCGCGCCCGCAACCGGCTCGACATAGGCGAGGCCGGGCTTGGCCTGGCCGAGCCGCAGGGGCCCCGGGATCCGGCGCAGACGAAGTCGCGCCGGGATCGGGGTTTGAGCAGGAGCCGGTAGTCTGGACGCGGATGGGGCCCCGGATAGCGCTCACGCTCTCGCGGACGGACACGCCGGTCCGGCGTATCTCGCGCCAGCTCTACCTCGAGTCGCTCGAGCGCGCCGGCGCGGACGTGATCCCGCTCGAGCCGGGTGATCCGCTGCCGGCTTCGTTCGACGCGCTGTGCCTCGCGGGCGGTGGGGACGTGGACCCGAGCCGCTACGGCCAGGCGAACGAAGCGTGCCTGGGGATCGACCCCGAGCGCGACACGATGGAGTTCCTCGTGCTGGATCGGGCGCTCGCGTTGGACCTTCCGGTCCTCGGCATCTGCCGCGGCTTCCAGGTGCTCAACGTCGCATTCGGCGGCAGCCTGGTGCAGGACCTCCCCGGCCACCAGCCTGTCGGCGACGAGGTCGTCACGCACGAGGTCGCGGCCGACGCCGGATCGCTCCTTGGCCGCATCGCAGGCACGCAGCCACACACGGTGAACTCGAGGCACCACCAGGGCGTCACTGACGAGCTGCTCGCGCCCTCGCTGCGGCCCACAGCGCGCGTGGGCCACCTGATCGAGGCGCTCGAGTCGGAGGCGCACCGCTTCGTGCTTGGCGTGCAGTGGCACCCCGAGCGCGCGGCCGAGGTCGCGCCCCCGGCCACGCGTGTGTTCAGCGCGCTCGTGGAGGCGGCGGCCCTCACCCCAACGCGGTGACCGCGGACGCCCGAGCCGACGCGACGCTTGACGTCGTGCAGGAGGCCCACGTCCGCCGGTGGTGCTACGAGCAGGGAACCTCCGGCTTCTCGCTCCGGCGTGCCGAGCTCCTGCCCGACCCCGCCGACCGCTCCGTCCCCCGCGTCGGACCCGGCGGCCGCGTCCGCGTCGCGGTCCTCGCGGCCGCGGACGCCGCGCTTGACGGCGCGGCGCGCCGCGGGCTCCTCGCCGCCGGCGCGGATCAGACCGTCTGGCTCCGCTCGAATGACGGCAGGACCTTTGCCGAGCGCGCGGAGGCCCTGCGCGTCGCCCGGCCGGACCTCGTAGTCGTCCTCGGCGGTGACCCGCGCCACGCCGACGCCGTCGTCGAGCTGTGCGAGGCCTTCCGGTCCGGATGCAGCGACCAGAGCCCCGTCCCGCGCGCGGTCGTGACCGGAGACGCGCGGACCACGATGCGCCTCCACGGCCCGCTGGCCCGCTTCGGGGTCGAGGTCCTCCCGGATCCGCGGCGCACCGACGGGCACGCGGCGCTCGTCGGTCGCGCGCGCGGGTTCCGCCGCGGCACGGACACGACGCTCGTCCTGCGCGACGAGGCGCTGGAGG
>JACDAF010000003.1 GCA_013695575.1 Chloroflexota bacterium
TGCTCGGCCCGGACGGAAAGAAGCTGTCGAAGCGGCACGGCGCCACCGCCGTCAGTGAGTTCCGGGCCCGCGGGTTCATCCCTGAGGGTGTGACGAACTACATCGCCCTGCTCGGCTGGGCCCCTGGAACCGAGGAGGAGGTCTTCTCCCACGAGGAGCTCGCGATGCGCTGGCGGATCGATCACGTGCAGCGCGCCAACGCGCACTGGGACGAGCAGCGGCTTCTGTACTTCAACGGCGTCTGGATCCGGCGCCTCGACCTGGAGGACCTGCACAGGCGCGTATGCGACTTCGTGCCCACGGAGTGGGACGAGCAGGTCCTGCGCGCGACGATCCCGCACATCCGCGAGCGCATGCGCACGCTCATGGAAGCGGAGGGTCTCGTCTCCTTCCTCTTCACGGACGACATCCCGCATGGGCCTGAGATCGTCGTGCCGAAGAAGCACGATGCCGGCGGAACGGCCGAGGCGCTCGGGAAGGTCGGCGTGTTCCTGCGCTACGCGGACCCCTTCGAGGCAGGAGTCATCGAAGCGGGGCTGAAGGCCATTGCCGACGACATGGGCTGGCCGGTCCGGGACATCCACTTCGCGGTCCGCGGCGCCGTCACCGGAGCCCGCGTCGGGTTCTCCCTGTACGACTCGATCGCCCTGCTCGGCCGCGAGCGCGCGCTCGAGCGGCTGGAGGACGCTGCCGACGGGCTTGCCTCCCGGGCGACCGAGCCTAGGCCGCAGCCGGATCCGTCGCGGCCCGCATCGCCTCGGCGAGCGTGAAGCGGCCGCCGTAGATCGCGCGCCCCACGATGACGCCGCGCAGGCCGCGATGGCGGAGCCGCGCCAGCGAGCGCACGTCGTCGAGCGAAGCGACGCCGCCCGAGTAGATGACATCCCCGCCGAAAGCGCGCGCGACCGCCTCGGTCGACTCGAGGTCGACACCCTGGAGCGTGCCATCGATCGAGACGTTCGTGAAGATGACCGTCGGCACACCCATCACCGCGAGCCTGTGCACGAGGTCCGTGGCCTTCACATCGCTCGTCTGCGTCCAGCCGGCGGTCGCGACCATTCCGTTCCGGGCGTCCACCGCGACGGCCATGCCGTCGGCGTGCCGATCGACGAGCCGTCCGATGAGCTCCTGATCGCGCACGGCCGCCGTGCCGACGACGATCCGCGAGACACCGGCTTCCGCGAAAGCCTCGGCCGTATCGAAGTCGCGAATGCCACCACCGGCCTGGATCTTCACCGTGAAGCGGTTCGCGATCGCGCGCAGGTGCTGCAGGTTCCCCGGCGTGCCCGTGCGGGAGCCGTCGAGGTCGACAACGTGCAGCCAGTCCGCTCCATCTCCGACGAGCCGTTTGGCCGCCTCGAGCGGCGATGAGGCGACCTCCTCGGCGGTCGCGAAGTCGCCGCGCGTCATTCGCACGACCTTGCCGTCAAGGATGTCGATCGCGGGGTAGACGATCACGGCTTCTCGGTCACCTTGCGGTAGTACCCGCCGAATGCGCCGAACGGCACGGTGAGCAGCAGTCCGAGCACGGTGATCCACGCGTGCTGGTCGGCGCTTCCTCCGAGCAGGCTCGAGACGCCGAGGCCCAGCGACAGCAGGCCGACCGCGATGCCGTGTTGCACCTGCTGCTGCTTCGCGAGCGCGGCGGCCACGTACCCGCCGATCCCGGTGAACGCCAGCCCGACCAGGAGCGACGAGACGAGCAGCTCGGCCGATCCGCTCATGCGCTTTGACACTTCCTCCGGGCTCGATCCGCCACCGCCGACGACGGCGGCAAGGATCGCGAAGAACAGCAGCGACAGGCCGAGATCCGTGAGCCATCCCGCCGCGATCGCACCGATGCGCACGCGCGAATGTTAGGCGGCGCGCGCGGCGAGGACGTTCAGCAATCGCGTCACCGCGGACTCGATCGAGTACTGCTTCGCGAGCCTGAGCAGCGACGCCTCGCTGTACGGCGCGCGAGGGATGGTGCCGTCCCCGCCGCGGACCGGGCAATCCGTCACCGGAGCGACCACGCGCCGCGCCGCGACGAGATAGTCCGCGGAGGCGCGGAGCCGCGCGCGGATCGTCGGTGAAAGATCGGTCGCGGCGAGGATGCCTTCGAGCGATCCGTACCTCGCGAGCAGCCGGCTCGCCGTCTTCTCGCCGATCCCGGCGACGCCGGGCAGGCCATCGGAGGGGTCGCCCCGCAGGAGCGCGTAGTCGATGTAGCGATCACCGGGGATGCCGTACTTCTGCGCCACCCAGCCGGCGTTCACGTGCGCGAGCTCCGATACGCCGCGCAGCGTGTAGAGCACCGTCACGTGCTGGTCCGCGACGAGCGCGAACAGGTCACGATCGCCGGTAACGACCTCGACCGGCTCACGTGTGCGCTTGGCCAGCGTCGCGATGACGTCCTCCGCCTCGAATCCTTCGGCGGACGCGGTCGAGATGCCGAAGGCGTCGAGGACGCGCTCGAGCACCACCATCTGCGGCGCGACAGGGTCCAGCTCCTCCTCGGTCGCGGCGACGCGGTGGGTCTTGTAGCTCGGGAGGGCGTCGACGCGGAACGCCGGCCGCCAGTCTGCGTCGAGCGCCACCCAGAGCCGTGACGGCACGCGGTCCGAGAGGAGCCGGCTCGCAAAGTCGAGGAACCCACGGATCGCGTGGACCTCGCTGCCGTCTGCCGCCTTTGCCGGGGGGATCGCGTGATAGGCGCGGTACGTCAGGCTCGCGCAGTCGATCATCAGGAGCGGCCCCACGGGGCCGGTCATGCGACGGCGCGGTCGAAGACTCGGTCGATGGCGGCGATGATGCGGTCGTTCTCCTCGCGCGTGCCGACCGAGATGCGCACACAGCCCGCACAGCCCGGCCACATCGAGATGTCGCGGATGAGCACGCCCTCGGCGAGGAACCGCGCGTGGACGGCGGCGCTGTCGCCGTCGTGGACACGGACGAGGATGAAGTTCGTGACCGACGGAAAGGCCGTAACGGCCGGGACCGTCGCGAGCGCGGCCGCGATCCGCTCGCGCTCGACGCGGCAGCGCTCGACGCGCGCGCCGATCTGGTCGTCCGCGCGGACCATCTTGAGCCCGACCGCGAGGGTGATGGCGCTGACGCTGTACGGAAGCTGTGCCGCCCGGTACAGCTCGGCGAGATCCGGGTGCGCGATGAGGATGCCGAGTCGCAGTCCCGCCGCCGCGCGGACCTTCGAGAAGGTCTTGCTGACGACGATGTTCGGATGATCCGCGAGCTCCGGCACGAGGGTCGTACCCGCGAAGTCCGCGTATGCCTCGTCGTGCAGCACGAGCATCTGCGGGTAGGCGCGCGCGATCGCGAGCGTCACCTCGCCCGGCACGCTGTTGCCTGTCGGATTGTTCGGCGATGTGATCGCGACGATGGCGGGCTGCGCGCGCCGCACGGCCGCAAGCGCCTGATCCACGCCGAGCTCGTACGGCAACCCGACGAGCTCCTCCGCGACGGTGCCTCCCGCGATGACCGCGAGACGCGCGTGCATCGAGTACGTCGGTTGGAAGAGGAGTGTCGTCCGGCCGGCGCCCCCGAACACGAGGAAGGTCGAGAGCAGCAGCTCGTTGCTGCCGTTGCCGAGGATGATCTGGTCAGCCCCGACCCCGTACTCTGACGCAAGCGCCTGCCGCAGTGCGGCGGCGGCCTGGCCGGACGGATAGCGGTTCAGCAGGACGTCCCGCAGCTCGTCCGTCGTGAGCCAGCGCGCGGCCGGATTGGGCTCCGCCCATTCGTTCGCCTGCACACGGACGTCCGCGGCCTGCTGCTGGGTGCGGTACGCGCCGAAGCCGGTGAGGTCGGCGCGCGGCCGCGGCAGCTCGGTCATTTCGTCGAACGATACTTGCGGCGAGCGCCCGATGACGGAGGCCGCCGCATGCCGGAGCCGAAGCGGACAGGCGGATGGAAGGCCCGCAGCCGGGGACACGAAGGCCGCAGCCCGGTCTGATGGAAGAAGAAGAAAGCGGCTGGGTCCAGCCGCATTCGGTAAACTCGTGATCATCCGCACACGCCAGTGGGGAGTGGCCAAACGGTAAGGCACCTGACTCTGGATCAGGCGATTGAAGGTTCGAATCCTTCCTCCCCAGC
>JACDAF010000255.1 GCA_013695575.1 Chloroflexota bacterium
AGAGCCTCGGAGCTGTCGCGGTAGAAGCGGAGGATCACTTTGTCCAGGTAGGGTCGGGACCGCGTGGGCTGCGATCGATGGAAGCGGTCGTGCCGCGTGAGCACGACCTGACGGGTATCGACCTCCGCTACGCGAAATGGCCCCGCGCCGATCGGCCGCAGGTTGAACGCCTGCTTCGCCAGGTCCGAGTACCTCACGCCGCTGAGGATGTGCGCCGGGAGCAGGGGAAGGGTGGTGCTCTCGGCGAACCGCCCAAAGACATCCGGCAGCACGAATCGCACGCTCCTCTCGCTCACGCGCTGGAGGGTCACGCCACGGAACGCCTCAGCGAACGGGCCGACGTAGGCGCGTTCCTGGACCAGGCCGACCGTGTAGAGAACGTCATCAGCCGTCACCTCCTTGCCGTCGTGCCAGTAGGCATCGGGCCGGAGGTCGAACGTCCACGTCGTGCCGTCCGGATCGATGTGGAAGTTGGAGGCCAGGTCGGGAACGATCTTGCCTTCGCGGTCGAACCGCGCGAGCCCCGCGAAGGCGAGCCGCGCCACGTCCTGGTCGACGTTCGTCGCCGCGAGCAGGGGGTTCAAGTACTGCGGGACCCCCGCGACACCCTCCACGTACACCCCACCGAACGCCGGCTCGACGGACCCTTCGCCGCGGTCGGTCGCGATCGCAACGGCGCTCGTGGCGACGAGGAGCCCGATGAGCGCCAGCACGATCGTCTTATCGCGCCGGGTCATGGGGAACCTAGCTGGATCGGGCCCCTACCAGCGAGACGATGACGAACACGACGATAAGGACGATCGTGAGGCGGAAGAGCGTCCGCTCGAGACCGCGCCGACTTCGGTAGGCGGTGGACTCGCCACCGAACGTCGACGACAGGCCGGTCCCGCGGGCCTGCAGGAGGATCGCGGTCCCGACGGAGATCGCGATGATCATCTGGGCGACGAGCAGAAGATCCAAGAGGCTCCAAGTGTATCGGGACCGGGGATCACAGGATCAGCATCGAGTCGCCGAACTCGTGCCAGAGGTAGCGGCGCTCGACGGCCTCGGCATACGCGCGTTCGAGGAGCGGCGCGCCCACGAACGCCCGCAAGAGATCCCAGTGGCTCGCCTGGGGCTCGTGCAGCCCCGTCAACAGACAGTGGGCCACCCGAAGCGGGGAGCCCTCGCGGATCGCAAGATCGGTCCAGCCCCGCCAGGGCCGCAGGGTCCCGTCGCGCGCGGCGCCCTCGAGCGCACGCACGACGGTCGTGCCCACCGCGATGACGCGGGCGGCGCGGCCGACCGCGCGCACGGTGTCCTCAGGGACCTCGGACCACTCCTCGTACAGTCGGTGCTCGAGGTCGAACTCGTCGTCCTGATACGAGCTGAGGCCGGTATGCAGGACGACCTCGGCAAGGGCCACGCCCTCCCGGCGAAGCGCGATCGCGAGCTCCCAGCTGAAGGCGCGGCCCGCCGACGGCGTCTCGGCGGACCCCGGGCGCGTCGCGAAGATCGTCTGGTAGTGCTCGAGCGGCACGGGCTCGGGCACGTACGAGTAGCGGATCGGCTCGCCGACCCCGGTCATCAGCGCCACGTCGGGGAGCTCCACAGCGATCCGCCAGAGCAGCGGAATGTCGGCTCGCCGGCCAACGACGACGCCCAGGAAAAGCTCCGCGGTGGTCAGCCGCTCGCCCAGGACCAGCGGGACATTCCGATGCGGGGGCAGCGGCTCGACCGCGAGCGCGTGCCATTCGCCGTCGCGGCGAACGCACGGGCGGAGCTGGACGAGCGTGCCGTCCGCCCGCAACGCCGGGATCGCCGCGGGAAGCGTGCGGCTGGTGTTCACAACGAGCAGGTCGCCGGTGCCGAGATGCTCGCCGATGCGGTCGAAGCGGGTGTGCCGGACCTCATTCGCGGCGCGGTCGACGATCATGAGCCGGACCCGGTCGCGCCGCAGGCCGCGAAGCTCAGGGGGGAGCGACGCGCGGAGCTCGGGCGGCAGCGCCGCGACGGCGAGCGTCACCCGGCGGGGGCCAGCAGGTCGGTCGCGCGCACCCGGTCCGTGCCGGGATCGGCGAGCGCCAGGCGCACGAATGCCTCGGCGGAGTAGGCGGGATCGAGGAGCGAGGCCGGGTCGTCCTCCGGGAGCGCGGCACGGTGCATCGCGGTGTCCATGTCGCCGGGATCGACAGCGTGGATGCGCACGCCGGTCCCCACGAGCTCTGCGGCCCACGTGCGCGTGAGGGCGTCGATGGCGGCCTTGGAGACCGCATAGGCGCCCCAGCTCGGATAGCCGCTCACGGCGACGTCGGAGCTCACGTTCAGGACGACGCCGCTCCCGCGGCGGAGCATGTCGCCGATGACCGCTTGGGTGAGGCGGAAGGCCGCCTCGACGTTCACGCGCAGCACGTCGGCGAACGCGCCCGGCGGGTAGTCGGCGAGCAGCGGCAGCGGAGTCGGCCCGAGCTCGGACGCGTTGTTCACGAGGACGTCCGCGCGGCCGAACCGATCGAACGTGAGAGCTGCCAGTCGCTCGATATCCCGCGCGTCGCGCACGTCGCCGACGACCTCGAGCACGTCGGCGCCCGCTGCGCGGAGCTCTTTCACGGTCACGCGGAGCGCGTCCGGGCCGCGGGCGCAGAGCGCGAGCGCCGCGCCCTCGCGCGCGAACGAAACGGCGATCGCGCGCCCGAGGCCGCGAGATGCGCCGGTCACGATCGCCACTTTGCCGCGCAGTCCACTCACACAAGCAGCCTGCGTCACTCCGCTCGCACGCGCGTCGGCCGGGCGGCCTCGGTCATTCGGCCGACTACTCCACGAGCCCTGTGCGGACCGCGAGCACCGCGGCCTGCGTCCGGTCGGCCACGCCGAGCTTCGCGAGCAGGCTGCTGACGTGGGTCTTCACCGTCTTCTCCGAGAGGGCGAGCCGGCCCGCGATCTCCTTGTTCGCGAGGCCCTCGACCATGAGGCGCAGGACATCCCGCTCGCGCTTCGTGAGTGCCCGCACGGCGCCCAGCGTCTCGGTCACGGCCATCTCGACGCGCCCCAGCGCGCTGCGAGCGGCCTCCGGGTCTCGCTCCGTGGCCCCACTCCGGGCCTCCGCAAGGACGTCGACGAGGGCGCGGCCGACCGCGTCCTGCACCTGCCGTGTGACGCGGTCGCGCTCCCGCAGCGCCGCGAGCTCCTGTGCCCGGGCCGCGAGCCGCGCAGTCACGATCGCGAGGCCGGCATGGGCCGCGAGCATCTCGACCGCCCGCTGATCGGCCGGCGTGAAGCGGCCCGCAGGTGTGTCAGAGAGGTAGAGCTCGCCGAGCACCTCGCCGCGGTGCCGGATCGGGACGCCCAGGAACTCCCGAAGGGCCGGGTGGTGCGCCGGGTAGTAGCTGAACCGCGGGTGGGTCGTGATGTCGGCGAGCCTGATCGGCCGGCCTTCCCTCAGCAGCGTGCCGAGGATGCCGTGAAGCCGCGGCAGCTCGCCGATCCGTGCCGCGCGGGCCTTCGAGATGCCGACCGTGAGGAAGGTGCCGAAGCCGCCGTCGGGGTCCGGCACACCGAGCGCCGCGTACCGCGCACGCACCAGCCGCGCGGCGGTCCGCAGGATCGTGTGCAGCACACGATCGCGGTCGATGTCGCCGCCGATCTCGAGCGCGGCCCTGTGCAGATCGAGGAGCTGGCGGACCTCGCGCTCCGCCTCGGAGAGCCGCGGCATCCGGGTCAAGACTATGTGGCGCTAACGCTCTCGCGGCCGGTACACGTGGAGCACGCCATCGCGGCGCTCGAGCGCGTAACGCTCGAGGACCGCACC
>JACDAF010000283.1 GCA_013695575.1 Chloroflexota bacterium
GCGGTAGGAGGTCCCATCCGCCGGACCACGCACGCTGAAGGTGAATGTCGCCGTGCCTCCCGGCGGGATGGCCGGCTCAGTCGTCGTGGCCGGCCGCGTGGGCGCGTACCAGCCGACCGCAAGGCCCTGCTGCGCGAAGATCTCCGAGTCGCCGAAGACCGCAAGGTTCACCTGGCGCCCGGCGACGCCGCGCTGCCACGTCTGCGTACCGGCGTTCCGGAAGCGGATCGTGTAGCTGGCCATCGCGCCCGGAGCGAGCGTTGGCCAGGGGTCCTGGCCGAGAAATGCGGCGTGCCAGCCATGCCCGGCAGCGGCCGGGCTGGGCGTGATGAGGGTCGCGGTGAACAGCAGGGCCGCGAGGAACGCGCGCGCGAGCCTCATCGCCACGGGCATCGCGTGACAGTGTCGCACCTTACCTGCGCGCGCGGAGGTCCTTCTCGAACCGGATCCAGGCGGGCTGCTTGACGAAGCCCACAGCTTCGTTGATCCGCAGCATCGGCCGGTTCGTCGTCGCGTTCCAGGTCTTGATCTCGCGCTTGGCATGCGCCTTCGCGTAGCGGATCGTTTCCAGCTTCAGGACCATGGCGATCCCTTTACCGCGGGCCTCGCGGCGCACACCGGTGATCCCGTGCCATAGGAAGGTCGGATCCACCAGCGACGCCCACAGGTTGCTCTCTCCAAGCCAGGACCCGTCGGGCCCAACGGCGATGAAGTACGCGTCCGGCAATGCGGTGGGTCCCTCGAGCTCCCTGCGGAACAGCTCGGGATCGCCCGGCGTCGCTGGATCGGGTGCCGGGACGTCCCGCCGGGTGTCTTCGTGCAGCTCGAACGCCTTGTGCAGCGCGCCGTCCCCGTCGCGGGACCGCTCGTCGGCGAAGGTCGTCACCGTGATGCCCTGCTCCGCGATCCGCGTGTACGCACCGAGGAATGGCGTCTCGTGGAACGCCGCGACGTCGAGGCGCGACTCCCAATCCCGTCCGATCTCACGGAATCCGTTCGCGCGCGCGAACGCGACGCCGTCGCTCATCGACTCCTTGACGCCACTCCGGAGCAGCCGGCCATCCCGCGCCCGCAGTGAGCCCTCGATCCGGCAGTAGAGCGCACGGCCGTGCCCGCGCCGACGGTGTGCAGGGTCAACGACGACGTCGACGCTGTAGTGGTCAGGCTGGAAGCGATTTCGCCAGTGGCTCGCGTCGGCGACACCGACGACGCGGGCTTCGTCCTCCGCGAGCAGGCGGCGACGGAAGTGCTTCGTGTCGTCCCATCCCGCGTCCTCGTGCCGGATCTCCTCGACGGTCCAGCCGTAGTCCGGGTACGACGCGTTCACGATCTCGATGTACCGCTCGTAGTCCGCCTCGGTGAAGTCGCGGAGCGCGGTATCCGCGACCGTGGTCACGGCGCGACCTTCCGCATCTCGATCCAGGCCGGCTGCTTCACGAACCCCATCGCCTCGTTGATCCGAAGCATCGGCTGGTTCCGCTGATCGTTCCAGGTCTTGATCTCGCGGATCCCGTGGGCTCGCGCGTACTCCACGGTCTTGAGCTTGAGCGCCATCGCGATGCCCTGGCCGCGGGCCTCGCGTCGCACGCCGGTGAGCCCCTGCCAGATGAAGGTCGGGTCCTCGAGTGAGCGCCAGAGGTTGCTGACGCCCAGATACCGACCCTCGGGCGACACGGCGAGGTAGAAGGCGTCCGGTGTCGAACTTGGCGATTCGAGCACCTCCTTGCGCCAGTCCTCGAACGCAAGCGGTGTAAAGGGATCGGTGGAAGGAACATCGCGCCCGCAGTCGCAGTCCAGCTCGTAGATGCGCTCCAGCGCGGTGGGGTCCTTCGCCGTGTCTTCGGTGAGGGTGGTGATGCGGATGCCGGCTTCCGCGACGCGCCTCGGCGCCTCGGCGAACGCGCTGAAGTCGAAGCGCTCGGCGTCGAGACGCGACTCCCAGTCACGTTTCACCTCGGCGAACCCCCCGTGGAGCGCGAACTCGAGGCCGTCGGTCATCGACTCCTTCACGTTCGCGATCAGCTCCTTCGCGCCGCGGTCGCGCGCCGCCGCCAGCAGGTCTTCATACATCGCGCGCCCGATCCCCCGCCGCCGCAGGTCGGGATCGACCTTGACCTCGATGTGGTACTTGTCCGGGTCGAAGGTCCAGCGCGAGTGGTTGAGGTCAGCCGCCCCGACGATCTTCCCGTCCTGCTCGACGACGATGCGCCGCAGGAAGTACTTCGAGTGGTCCCAGATCTCGTCCTGGTGGCGGATCTCCTCGACCGTGCTCGGGTACTCCGGGTAGCAGCGGTTGCCGACGACCGTGTAGCCCTCGTAATCGTCGGGCGTGAAGAGGTGCGGGGTGGTCGCGGTCGTGGACGTCACGAGACCGGACTCTACCCGACCGGCGTGCCTGCCTCCGTTATGTCGGCGACAGTCCCGCGAGGAGATGCAGCTGCTCGCCGAGCCTCAGCAGGCGCACGGTCCCGAAGTCGCGGCGGTGCACCGGCGTGACGCCGAGCGCGCGCAGCGCCCGACGGTGGTCGACGGTGGGATAGCCGCAGTTGTGCTCCCAGCCGTAGCCGGGGTACTTCGACGCGAGGCGCGCCATGAGTCGGTCGCGCGTGACCTTGGCGACGATGGAGGCGGCCGCGATCGCGAACGACTTCATGTCGCCCTTCACGATCTCGGTGTGCCGGCCGGGTGCGAACATCGGGTCGAGGATGCGCTTGCCGTCCACCAGCACCCAGTCGTACTCGCCGATCTGACGGAGCGCGCGCTGCATCGCCACGTGGCTCGCGTGGTAGATGTTGAGCCGATCGATCTCGGCGACCGACGCGGCGCCGATCCCGACGGCCGCTACGCGCGCACGGATCTCTGGCACCAGCTCCTCGCGCTGGACCCGCGTCAGGATCTTCGAGTCACGCACGCGCCGGATGAGCTTCACCTCGGGCGTCACGAGACAGGCCGCGGCGACGACGGGACCCGCGAGCGCCGCCATGCCGACCTCGTCGACTCCGGCGACGCGCAGGAGCCCCCGGTTCCAGAGGGCCTTCTCGTGATTGAGCGATGGCATCGCCCTAGTAAACCCCGTCCCCGACCCGACTTCGTCTCGTCGGCTGCCGGGGGCCCCTGCGGCTCGGTCGGGCAAAGCCCTCCCGCGCCTGGGTCATGGTCGGTTCTGCTAGCGCCGCTTCTCGCGCAGCGTCGCGGACTTGCCGACGCGTTCGCGGAGAAAGTACAGAGCAGCGCGCCGCACGTGGCCGTGGCGCGTCACCTCGATCTTCTCGACGCGCGGCGAGTGGACCAGGAAGGTCCGCTCGACGCCGACACCGCTCGCGATCCGGCGGACCGTGATCTGCTTGTCGAGCCCACCGTTGCGCACGCGCAACACGGTCCCCTCGAACGCTTGAAGCCGCTCGCGGTTGCCCTCGACGACGCGCACCGAGACACGGGCCGTGTCCCCCGGTCGGATCTCGGGAACATCGGCCTTCAGCTGTTCGGAGGCAAGCGTCTTCAACACGTCGTTCATAACAAGGATGTTCTGCACGGAGTACGCGAATGATATCAGGCGAGAGCCGCTAGCGAGGCGAAAAGAGCAGGAGGCCCACGCGGCGGAGCAGCCACCACGTCGCGAGAAAGGCGATCGTCTCGAGCGTGAAGCTATGGAACTTGTACAGCTGCTCCGCGATGACGAACGCGATGGCGAGCGCGGCGACGGTGATCGCCGTGCCGGCGTCGAGTCGGCTGCCGAGGACGGTGCGCAGCTGCTGCATGGCGAGCAATCGTAGCGAGGCCTAGGCTGGCGCGCATCACGGACGGGAGGGTAGTCATGCCTGCACGCCGCCGCCGGACCGAGGGGGCTCCAGCGCGCCCCACCATCTTCGACACCCTGGACTGGCGTCTGTTGGGGCCGTTCCGCGGCGGTCGCAGCGTCGCCGCCGCCGGGGATCCCGGAGACCGGCTCACCTTCTACATGGGCACGACGGGCGGCGGGGTCTGGAAGACGACCGACGCTGGCCGCTACTGGAAGAACGTGTCCGACGGATTCTTCAAGCGGGCCTCCGTCGGCGCGATCGCGGTCGCGGCCTCGGACGCGAACGTCATCTACGTCGGGATGGGCGAGGCGTGCATCCGCGGCAATGTCTCGCACGGCGATGGCGTGTACCGCTCGACCGACGCGGGCCGCTCGTGGACGCATCTCGGGCTCGAAGACACCCGCAACATCGGCAAGGTGCGCGTGCACCCTCGCGACCCAGAGACCGTCTACGTCGCCGCCCTCGGTCACGCGCACGGGCCGAATCGGGAGCGCGGCGTCTTCCGTTCGCGCGACGGCGGCCGGAGCTGGAAAAAGGTGCTCTACCGCGGCGAGGACGCGGGCGCGATCGACCTTGTGCTCGATCCCACGAACCCGCGGATCGTCTACGCGACGACATGGGAGTCGCGGCGCGGACCGCATTACCTGAACAGCGGCGGACCGGGCAGCGGCATCTGGAGGTCGACCGACGGCGGCGACAGCTGGACCGAGCTCTCGCGGAACAAGGGCCTGCCGAACCTCCCGTTCGGCAAGGTGGGCATCTCGGCCTCCGCTGCCTTGCCGGACCGCGTCTTCGCGATCGTCGAGGCGACGAACGGCGCTGTCTTCCGGTCGGACGATCGCGGCGACACCTGGCAGCGCCTGTCGGAGGACCGCAATCTCCGGCAGCGCGCCTGGTACTACCACCACATCTACGCCGATCCCCACGACGCCGAGACCGTGTGGGTGCTGAACGTCGACGCGTGGCGCTCGACCGATGGCGGTGCGACGTTCCAGCAGGTCGAGATCCCGCACGGCGACAACCATGACCTGTGGCTCGATCCGAAGGATTCGCTGCGGATGATCGAGGCGAACGACGGCGGGGCTACGGTGAGCCTTGACGGCGGCCGGACCTGGTCGTCGATCTACAACCAGCCGACGTCCGAGTTCTATCACGTGACGACGGATAGCCGCGTGCCCTACCGCGTGTACGGCGCGCAGCAGGACAACACGACGATGGTCGTGCCGAGCCGCGCGCGGCTGTCCGCGATCACGCACGCGGAGGCGGATGAGATCGGCGGTGGCGAGAGCGGCTACATCGCCGTGCACCCCGACGATCCGGACATCGTGTACTCCGGCAGCTTCCAGGGCTTCCTCACGCGGTACGACGCCCGCCTCGGTGTGCAGCGCAACGTCATGGTCTGGCCGGAGATGTCGTCCGGCGAAGGCGCGGGCGGCCTCAAGTACCGCTTCCAGTGGACATTCCCGATCGCCTTCTCGCCGCACGACCCGAACGAGCTCTTCACCTGCGGCAATCACGTCTTCCGCTCACGCGACGAGGGCGCGACCTGGGACATGATCAGCCCCGACCTCACACGCAACGACCCGTCGCGCCTCGGACCTTCCGGTGGCGACATCACGAAGGACAACACCGGTGCCGAGTACTACGGCACCATCTTCGCTTTCGCCGAATCACCGGTGCAGCGCGGCGTCTTGTGGACCGGATCCGACGACGGCCTCGTGCACATCTCGCGCGACGGTGGCAAGACCTGGCACAACGTCACGCCGAGGGGCACCGGCGCGTGGAGCCTCATCAGCATGATCGAGGCCTCACCCTACGATGCTGGTACGGCCTACGTCGCGGCCAACCGCTACAAGCTGGACGACTTCCAGCCGTATCTCTTCCGTACACGCGACTTCGGCCGGACCTGGACGAAGATCACGGGAGGCATCGCGAGCGACGCGTTCACCCGTGTCGTGCGTGCCGACCCCGAGCGCAGGGGCCTCCTGTTCGCGGGCACCGAGACCGGCGTGTACGCCTCGTTCGACGACGGCGGGCGGTGGCAGCGGCTTGGCGGGAATCTCCCGGTCGTGCCCGTCCATGACCTCGTCGTGAAGGACGCCGACCTCGTGCTCGGCACGCACGGACGCTCCTTCTGGGTGCTCGACGACATCACGCCGCTGCGCGAATGGGCGGACGGCTCGCCCCGAGAGCGCGCCGCGCTCTTCCCCCCGCGACCGGCGGTGCGCATCCGTTCCAAGGGCGGCTTTCCGGCAAAGCCCATCCCGGGCATCAACTACCGCTTCAGCGGCGCGGCGATGCTCGCCTACGAGCTCGGCACGGATACCGAGACCGGCGAGAAGACGGAGACCTACCTCGACGCCGGAAAGAACCCGCCCGACGGCGTCCTCGTCCAGTACCGCTTCGACGAGCCGCCGAAGGGCGAGGTCACGCTCACCTTCCTAGACGCGCGCGGCAGGACGATCCGCACGTTCTCGAGCCGGCCCGCTGAGCGGCCGATGGCACCGACGCCCGATGCGGCGCTTCCCGCGGAGGGCGCCGAGACGGTCCAGGGCACGTCCGGAGGCGCGGAGCCCGCGAGGAAGGAACCGGTCGTCCCGAAGAAGGCCGGCCTCAACCGTTTCGTCTGGAACATGCGCCATCCGGATGCGACCAAGGTCGATGACGACGTTTCGATGGACGAGTTCGAGCGCGCTCTCGCGGGGCCCGTGGCGGTCCCGGGCCGCTACCAGGTCCGCCTGAAGGCGGACGGGAAGTCCTACACCGCCGGCTTCGAGATACGGCTCGATCCGCGGGCGAACGTGCCGCAGCGCGATCTCGATGCGCAGTTCGAGCTGCTCATGCGGATCCGCGACAAGCTTTCCCTGACCCACGAGGCCATCAACCGCGTCCGCGCGCTCCGCGGGCAGGTCGAGGCCTGGGAGAAGCGCGCCGCCGGCGACCGCTCCGCGCGGGCCGTCGTGAAGGCGGCGGCGAAGCTCCGCCGCGAGCTCACCTCGATCGAGGAGGAGCTCATCCAGACGAAGGCCAAGAGCCGCCAGGACACGCTCAACTTCCCGATCAAGCTGAACGCGAAGCTTGGCGGACTCGCCGCCGCGATCGGGGCGGGCGACGCGGCTCCGACGCGTTCGATGCACGAGGTGTTCGCCGATCTCTCACGCCGGATCGACGTGCAGCTCGCACGGGTCGAACGCACGATGAAGGGCCCGGTGCGCGAGTTCGCAGCGCTGGCACGCCGGTCGCGGATCCCGGTCATCGGCGTAGCGGCACGCTCGTCACGCGCGCGCAAGAAGTCGTCCGGGTGAGTCTTCCACGTCGCTCGTCCGCGGAGTGCACGCCCGGGGGATGCCAGCGCTAACGCGCGGCCCGGCGCAGCCGGTCGAGGATCGTGACGTGCGAGACGCCGAAGTGCTTGGCGAGCTCGCGCACCGTGAGTCCAGCCTTGCGCATGTGCGCGACATCGGCCGGCGAGGGGCCGCGCAGCGCGCCGCTCGGGCTCCGCAGGCGCAGGCCCGCCGCGCGCAGCCGCGACCGCACCGAAGCGGGCGAGATCCCGAAGCGAGCCGCGATGCGGTATGAGCCGATGCCCGAGCGGTATGCCGCGACCAGGTCCGTGTCGGACACCTGCGTTCGCGCGCGTGGGAGCGGCAGCCTCGCGCGCTCGGCGGGCGTGAGATCCGCTGTGGGGAGAAGATCGGGGCGACGCTCGAGCGTCCGACGGATGGCCTGCGCGCGTCGCCACATCGCGACCGCGGCGTGGTCGCCTGAGAGCAAGATGGGTGGCACCGGCTTTCCCTCGAACTCCGGCGGCCGGGTGTACTGGGGCCCCTCGAGCAGACCACCGGTGTGCGACTCGTGCAGAAGAGACTGCGCGTCGAGCACGCCGGGCAGGAGACGCGCCACGGCGTCGATCACCAGCATCGCAGGGACCTCGCCGCCGGTGACGACCGCGTCGGCGACCGAGAGCTCCTCGGCGACCTCGCTCTCGATGACGCGCTCATCGACACCCTCGTAATGGCCGCAGACGAGCACGAGGTGCTGGATCGCGGCGAGCCGCCGTGCGGCAGCCTGGTCGAACAGGGCACCCTGCGCCGAGAGCAGCACCACATGCGCGCCCTCGGTGCGGACCCAGCGGATCGCGCGCGCGAGCGGCTCCGGCTTCAGGACCATCCCCGCGCCGCCGCCGTACGGGGCGTCGTCGACGACGTGGTGCTTGTCGGAGGCCCAGGAGCGGATGTCGTGGAAGCGCAGATCGAGGGTCCCAGCGGCACGCGCGCGCGCGACGATGCTCTGCGCGAACGGGCTCTCGAACATCCGCGGGAACAGCGTGAGCACATCGATCCGCATCAGGCCTCCTCCTGAGGGACGATCACGATGCGGCCCGCGGCGACGTCAACCTCCCGTACCACCGATTCGATGGCGGGAACAAGGACCTGGTCCCCTGTCTCTGGCGACACGACGATCACGTCGGTCTCACCCGCGCGGATGATCTCGCTCACCGTCCCGAGATCCGTCCCGGCGGGATCGAACGCGCGGAGCCCGATGAGGTCGGCCCAGAGATACCCGTCGCCGACCGCGCGTCGTGCCTCGTCGAGCGACACCGAGAGCGAGCGCCCCTTGAGCGCCTCGGCGGCCCCGCGGTCCGCATGACCACGGAACCGCAGGATCGTCGATCGCGTCCCCGGTCGCGCCGACTCGATCCGCAATGGACCGATGCCCTCGCAGGCGAGCACGACCCCGGGTCGGAACCGGTCACTCACATCCGTGGACGCCGCCACGCGTACCTCGCCGCGGAGCCCATGCGCGGCTGTGATCACGCCGACGACGAGCCCGCCGGTACCGCTGCGCGGTACTGCCATCAGTCGATGTCGAGGCTGACCTTCGACCCATCGCGCGTGGCCATGACCTTGAGCAGCGTGCGGATCGCCTTCGCGATGCGACCGCCCCGGCCGATCACCTTTCCCACGTCAGGCTCGCCCACCGCGAGGTGCAGCTTCAGGAAGTCGCCGACACGCGTCTCCGTGACCACGACCGACGCGGGATCGTCGACGAGCTGCTTGGCCACGTGGTCGACCAGGATGCCCTCGCGGGTCATGACCGGCTCGCTCAACGGGCGACCGGCGGGACCTCGGCGTCCGGGATCCCGCTGCGCACGAGAAGCGAGCGCGCCGTCGCGGTCGGGCGCGCGCCGTTCCTGAACCAATGACGTGCGCGATCGCCGTCGATCACGAGATCGCCCGCCTCACTCCGCGGGTCGTAGTGGCCGATGTTCTCGAGGAACTTGCCGTTGCGCGGCGAGCGAGAGTCGGCGACGACCACGCGGTACGTCGGCGCCTTCGTCTTCCCCGCACGGCGCAGGCGGATGTGTACGGCCAACGGGACCTCCTACCGGGGTGCGCTTGCGCCTGCCGCGACCTGCCCTTGGCGTGCGATGCGGCGCGCCGGAGGATTGTACCGTGGCGAGGGCGCGTCCGGCGCACCTCAATGGAGGCGCGGCATCCCGGGAAGGCGGGGGAGCCTGCCTGCGCGAGCCATCGGCCCGAGCTGCTTCATGAGCTTTTGCATCTCGCCGAACTGCTTCACCATCGCGTTCACCTCGGAAACGGTCGTGCCCGAGCCTGCGGCGATCCTCTTGCGGCGCGATCCGTTCAGCACGGACGGATCCGCCCGCTCCGCCTTG
Source organism: Chloroflexota bacterium (assembly GCA_013695575.1). Lineage (GTDB taxonomy): Bacteria > Chloroflexota > Limnocylindria > P2-11E > P2-11E > JACDAF01. The sequence goes on from JACDAF010000283.1 coordinate 9,481, forward strand.
GTCATTGACGAGATGATCGCCTCGATGCGGCGCAGCTCCCGCTCCGCCTGATCGCCCTCGGGCAGCTGCCGGGCGAGCTGCCCCATGCCGGGGATCATCTTCATGAGGTCACCGATCGGCCCCATCTTCTTGATCTGCTGCAGGCTCCGTAGGAAGTCGTCGAAGGTGAAGCGCGCCTCCATGAGCCGCTTCGCGGACTCCTCGGCCTCCTGCTGATCGACGTGCTCCTGCGCGCGCTCGACCAGCGTGACGATGTCACCCATGCCGAGGATGCGCTGCGCGAGACGATCCGGATGGAAGGCCTCGAGGCCGTCGAGCCGCTCGCTCGTGCCAAGGAGCTTCACCGGCAGGCCGGTGGTCGCGCGAATGGAGAGGGCCGCGCCGCCGCGCGCGTCGCTGTCGACCTTCGCGACCAGGAGCCCCGTGATGGGCAGACGCGCCTTGAAGACCGTCGCGGCGTCGACCGCGTCCTGGCCGGCCATCGCGTCGACAACGAGCAGGATCTCGTGCGGCGAGGCGGCCGCGATGATGCCCTCGACCTCGACCATCATCGTCTCGTCGATGTGCAGTCGGCCGGCCGTATCGATGATGACGACGTCGCTGCCCTCGCCAGGTGCGTCCCGGACGGCCGTCGCGACGTCCCGCGCGATCGACGCCGCGCCGACGCGCTTCACGGGGAGCGCCAGCTGCTTTCCGAGAGCCTCGAGCTGGTCGATCGCCGCGGGGCGATGCACGTCCGCGGCGACCAGGAGCGGCCGCCGCCCCTGCTTTCGCAAGAGGTTCGCGATCTTTCCCGCGCTCGTCGTCTTACCGGAGCCCTGCAGTCCGACCATGGCGATGACCGTCGGACCCTTGTCCGCTCGTGCCAGTGGCTTCGCCTCTCCGCCCAGCATCTCGACCAGCGCGTCGTGGACGATCTTCACCACGAGCTGGGCGCCAGAGACGGATTCGAGCACCCGCTCCCCGATCGCCCGCTCGCGCACCGTCGCGATGAGCTGCCGCACGACCTTGAAGTTCACGTCCGCCTCGAGCAGCGCGAGCCGCACGTCGCGGAGCGCTTCGTCGAGATCGCTCTCGCCGACCCGCGGCCGACCCTGGAGCTTCGCGAACGTCGTGGTGAGGCGGTCCGAGAGCTGCTCGAACATCAGCCCTTCTTTCGAAGCTCCGCGAGCCCGACATCGCGCACGGTTAGCTCGCCCGCGTCACTCCGGTCCACCTGGACCTCATCGCCACTCGCGAGCTCGCCCTCCTGCACGATGCGCAGGTACGCACCGAAGCGCTCGGCCTCCGCGAAGCGCGCCACGAAACGCTGATCGCCCATTCGGTCTCCGAGCTTCCAGCAAGGCAGGCGGGGTCTGGTGACCTCGAGCACGGCAGAGCCCACCTTCCACCGCTCACCGACCCGCGCCCCGCTCACATCGATCCCCTCGAGTGTCAGGTTCTCGCCGAAGGTCGCAGCATCGAGCGGCTGTCCCAGCTCGCGTTCGAACCAGGCGTAGTCCTCACGCGCGTACGCGTACACCGCCTGCTCGGGTCCGCCGTGCGACCTGCGATCGGCCTGCTCATCGCCGTCGACATTGACGCCGCGCACAGCGACACGACCTTCGACGGGCCGCTTGCGGATCGCCGTGCTGCGCAGCTGCCCCAACCGCTCCACCGGGCGCGGGCGTCCGACGTTCACAGAGAGAACACGTCCAGCGACGTCCATTCAGGAGGAGTATCGGACCCGCGCCCGCTCGTAGCGTTCGCCGGCTGCGGATTCGTGGAGCGACACGCGCTCCAGGTGCACCTCTCCGGCAAGCGGCTCCGCGGATTCGAAGAGGCGCTTTGCCCCCGGCTCGGCCGTGACGCGGGTCGCGTGCGTGAGGAAGATCTCGTCGACGAGCCTTCTCGTGAGCAGCGCTCCAGCGAGAAGCGGGCCGCCCTCGCAGAGGAGCGACCGCACGCCCCGCTCATGGAGCAGCCCGAGCAGCGCGGGCAGATCGACCTCCTCCTCCCCGAGACGCAGGACCTCGGCACCGGCGTGGCGCAGCGCCGAGGCGGCCTCCTCGGTCGCGCGGTAGGTAGTCGCGACCAGGCGCCGGTTGGCGATCCGGAAGAAGCGGTTCTCCAGCGGGAGCTGCCCGGACGCGCTCACGACGATCGCGAGCGGCTGCAGCTCGCGATCCTTCACGACGGGGGCGAAGGGATCGACACGCAGCGTGCCGGCTCCCGACATCACCGCATCGACCAGCGAGCGCAGATGGAACATGAGCTCGCGATCGGTGCGCGTGCCGATCTCCGCTCGGCCGCGGAAGCTCGCCCGACCGTCGGCGGTCACGACGAAGTTCAGCACGACGTGCGGCCGGTCCGGATGCTCGGGCGGCGCGCGCAGGTCCAGGTGTAGCGCGGCGAGGTCCTCGGTCGCGATGGCTCCAAGGCGCGAAAGGCTACGCATGAGCCTTAAGCACTGCGAGGGAGCATCGCATCGACGAATGCGCGCGGGTCGAGGGGGGTCAGGTCGTCCGCCTTCTCGCCCACGCCGAGCCAACGGACCGGGAGGCGCAGCTCGTCGACGATCGCGAAAACGGCGCCTCCCTTGGCGGTCCCGTCGAGCTTCGTCACGACGAGGCCGGTGACCGCTGCGGTCTTCGTGAACTCCCGCGCCTGGACGATGGCGTTCTGACCCTGCGTGCCGTCGAGGACGAGCAGGACCTCGTCCGGCGCGCCGGCGCGCGCGCGAGCGGCAACGCGCGCGATCTTGCCGAGCTCCTCCATGAGCTGCCCCTTTGTGTGCAGTCGGCCCGCCGTGTCGGCGACGACCACGCTATTGCCGCGCGCGATCGCGGCATTGATCGCGTCGAACACCACTGCCGCGGGATCGCCGTCCGGCCGCCCTGAGACGACCGGCACCCCGATGCGCTGTGCCCACGTCTCGAGCTGGTCTATCGCCGCGGCGCGGAAGGTGTCGGCGGCGGCGAGGAGCGGCGTCTCGCCGGCGTCCCGCAAGCGCTTGGCGAGCTTGGCTGCCGTCGTCGTCTTGCCGCTGCCGTTCACGCCCACGACCAACACGACGCGTGGCCGCGAAACGGTCAGCGGGGCTGCCGCCGGGAGGGTGAGGACGGCGACGAGGGCCTCGCGCAGGGCGTCGAGCACGTTCGGGACGGTCTTCGCCTTGCCGTCGCGCACGATGTCGCGCACCTGCAGCATCACGGAGTCGACGAGGGAGACCGACAGGTCAGCGCGGAGCAGCCCCTCCTCGAGCGTGTCGAGCCACTCCTGCGTGACCGGCTCGTCGGGCTTGCGTCCGAAGAGCCGTGCGAGAAACCCGCCGCGGGTGCGCGCGAGGCCGCCTTCGATGCCCACGCTACCAAGTGTGGCTGGCCCCGGTGGAGGGCGTCGCTCGCGGGCTCAGCTCACGCGCGCGTCCAGCTCGGCCAGGCGGAGCGAGATGACCTTCGAGATGCCGCTCTCGTCCATCGAGACCCCGTACAGCGTGTCGGCTGCCTCGATGGTCGTCCGATTGTGAGTGATCACGACGAACTGCGTCCGGTCGGTGAGCTCGCGCAACGCCTGGGTGAATCGACCGACGTTGCGCTCGTCGAGAGCAGCATCGACCTCGTCGAGAACACAGAACGGCGTGGGCTTGACTCGGAGGATCGCGAGCAGGAGCGCCGTCGCGGTGAGCGCCCGCTCGCCACCCGAAAGCTGCTGCAGGCTGCCGAGGCGCTTGCCCGGCGGCCGAGCGTAGATGTCGATGCCGGGATCCTCGGGATCGTCGCTGGTCCGCAGTGACGCCTGTCCGCCGCCGAAGAGCTTCGCGAAGAAGCTCGCGAACTCGCGGTCCACGGCCTGGAACGTCGCACTGAACTGCTCCGCGATGGCGGTCGCCAGCTCGTCTGCCAGGGATCGCAGATCGGCGATGGCCTTGTCCAGGTCCGCGCGCTGCGCCACGAGGAAACGATGACGCTCGCCTATCTCGGCCAGCTCCGTCTCAGCGAGCGGGTTGACTGGCTCGAGCGCCATGAGCCGCCGCCGCAGGCGTTGCAGCTCGCGCATCGTGCTGGCGCGCCCATCGTCGTCTTCGCCCTCCCCGAGATCGAGCGAGGCCGGGTCGGGCAGCGGCTCGTCCTCAGGAAGGCCGAGCTCCGCACGGACCTGCTCCTCGAGCAGCCGCAGCGCGCCGGACGCCCGCTCCTCCTCGACCGCGAGCTTCGAGCGCTCGCCCCGCAGCTCCGCGAGACGCTCTCGGGCCCTCGCGAGGCGCTGCTCCGATTCGCGACGTGAGCCCTCCGCCGCAAGCGCCCGCTCGCGGGCGAGCTCGGCAGACCGCAGCGACTCGCGCGCGTTCGCTGCCGCGGCCCTCTGCTCCGCCTGCGTCGCGTCGACGTGTGCCTGGGTGTCGCGCTCCTGCGCGATGAGCGCGCGGAGGCGCCCCTCCTCATCGGCCAGGCGCCGCTCGGTCGTGCTCACCTGCTCGTCGAGAGCGTCGCGCAGGCGCGCGTGGGAAGCGCGGCGCTCCTCGCTCGTGGCCGAGTCGAGACGCGCTCCTTCGGCGCGTGCCGACGCCGCGGCGTGCGCCGCCGCCGCCGCGCGCTCGGCCTGTTCGACCGCCTCGATGGCCTGCGCCGAGTCGCGCGCCCCATCCGTTCCGCCGCGGGCGACGAGCTCCTTCCGCAGCCACTCGAGCACCGCTCGGAGTCGCGCGTTCGCCTCCTCCGCGGCGCCGCTGACCGCCTGGGGCGTCCGAACCAGGCCCGGCTGCGCGGCGAAACCGTCCGAAGTGACGACGAGACCACCAAGGAGGCCGCGGGCCGCGGCGAGGGCGGTGCGCCGGTCCGGCGCCAGGAAGACGTTGTGCAGCGCTGCTTCGATCACGGGGCGGAGGTCCGCGTCAACGCGAATGTGGTCCGTGAGCCGCTCGCAGCCGGCCGGAGTGCGGACCTCGACGACATCGTCGGGCACCAGGACGCTCATGCCGGCGGCCCTCACGCCGAGGACCGCGGACCTGGTGAGCGCGACGGCGGCGGCCTCACCGAGGGCGGCGAGGAGCGCAGGCGCGAGCGCGTCGTCCACCTGGAGCAGGTCCCGCAGCCACAGCAGTCCACTCGGGAGCTGCGGCTCCGGGATGACCTCGTGCTCGGCGAGGTCGCGCTCGGCCCGTTCGACGGAGTCGCGCAGCGCCGAGGCCTCGCCCGCGAGGAGAGCCTCGACCCTGGCGGCCTGCGCCTCGGCGAGCGCCACGCGCGTGCGGGACGCGTCCTCCTCCGCGGCACGTGCGCGATCGGCCGCGTCCCGCGCCTGGCGTGCCGCTGAGGCCGCCTCTTCGTCCACCGTCGTCCTGCGCTGCCTGAGCGCGGCGGCCTCCGCGGGGAGCGTCGCAAGCACGGTGCGCGTGCGGTCGCGCTCGGCGGCCGCGGCGACCGCCGCGGCCTGCAG
>JACDAF010000292.1 GCA_013695575.1 Chloroflexota bacterium
CAGGCGCTGCTCCTCTCGGACGCGCCGCACAAGATCCGCATCGGCGACAAGATCACGCGCGGTCTCGGCGCGGGTGCCGATCCATCGGTCGGGCGCAAGTGCGCCGAAGACGACACGGAGAAGCTCTACGAGGCGCTGAAGGAAGCCGACATGATCTTCATCACCGCCGGCATGGGCGGTGGTACCGGTACCGGCGCAGCGCCGATCATCGCGGAGATCGCGAAGGACATCGGTGCACTCACCGTCGCTGTCGTCACGAAGCCCTTCCAGTTCGAGGGGGCCAAGCGCCGGCTCCTCGCGGAGCAGGGCATCCACGAGCTGGTGGACAAGGTCGACACCCTCATCACGATCCCGAACGACCGCCTGCTGCAGGTCGTCGACCAGAGGACGAATCTCGTGGACGCGTTCCGCATCGTCGACGACGTGCTGCGCCAGGGCGTCCAGGGCATCAGCGACCTGATCACGGTCCCGGGACTCATCAACCTCGACTTCGCGGACGTGAAGACGATCATGACGAACGCCGGGAGCGCGCTCATGGGCATCGGTCATGGTTCGGGCGACGCGCGTGCGGCGGACGCCGCGCGCCAGGCGATCATGTCGCCCCTGCTCGAGCAGTCGATCGACGGAGCTCGCGGCGTGCTGTTCACGATCACCGGCGGGCCAGACCTCACGCTTTTCGAGGTCAACGAGGCCGCCGAGATCATTCACGCGGCCGCGGACCCCGAGGCGAACATCATCTTCGGCGCCGTCGTCGATGAGCGCATGGGCGACGATGTGAAGATCAGCGTCATCGCGACGGGCTTCGACTCGACGAGGCCGCTGAAGCGCATCGAGCAGCCGATCTATCGCCGCGAGATGGAGCAGCGCGCCGGATCGCGCCCGCTCGCCGGCACGGTGACGAACGGAACGCCGGCCAAGCCGGACGAGGCGAAGGGCTACGACCCGAACGACCTGGAGGTCCCGAGCTTCCTGCGCCGCCGCTGACCGACCCCCCCAAAGCGGCTGGAGGGCGCCTCCACCCGGCCGGGCGGCCGGGATGCAGCTCCGTGCGCCCGATATCCAATATGTTGTGGCTGTGCGCTGTCCGAGCTGCGGCCGTACCGATACGCGGGTCATCGATTCGCGCGAGGCCGACGAGGGCGCCGCCATCCGCCGACGCCGCGCGTGCGACGGGTGTGGTGGGCGGTTCACGACCCAGGAGCGGGCCGAGTCCGCCCGCATCCAGGTCACCAAGCGTGACGGCTCCAGGCAGGAGTTCGACCGCCGGAAGCTCGCGAGCGCGATCGGAAAGGGTGCCTCGAAGCAGCTCACCAGACAGCAGATCACGGCGCTCATCGACGACATCGAGACGACCATCCGTCAGAGCGGTGCCGCGGAGGTCCCATCGCAACACGTCGGTGAGATGGTCCTCGAGCGCCTCGCGTCGCTCGATCCCATGAGCTACCTGCGCTTCAAGATCGTGTACGCGCGGATGGACGATCCCGATGCGTTGTACGACGAGCTCGCGCACCTCGTGCGGCGACGCGAGGACGAGCGCGGGCGCGGCCTCGCCGAGCAGATCGCGCTGCCGATCGGAGCGCCCCCCGCGGTCACGCCGCGCCGTAAGCGGCGCTGAGATTTCGCGCGGTCCTCTGGGATCTCGACGGGACGCTGACCGACAGCGTCCGCTTCGTCGTCGACACGGCGAACCAGGTCATCACGTCGCACGGCGGCCAGCCCCTCGAGTTCGCCGAGGTCGGGCGCATGACGGGTCTGCCCCTCGAGGACATCTTCCGGCTCGCGTGGCCTGAGCTGTCCGACGCCGACGCCATCACCTATCGCACCGAGTACCGGACGATCTACGACGAGGTAGCGATCCCTGCGACGAGGCTCTATCGCGGCGCGATCACGACCCTGCGTGCGTTCCGCCGGGCCGGCCTCCGCCAGGCGACGGTCACCGGGAAGCGGGCCGAGGACTGCGAGCGCATCCTGCGCGGGCTCGGACTCACCCGCGAGATCGACACGTATCTTGGCGGCGACTCGGTGGCACGGCCAAAGCCTGCGCCCGACCTGGCCCGGGCCGCGATGGCGCGGCTCGGTGTCCGTGCTGAGGCCACCGCCGTGATCGGAGATTCCCGGGCGGACATGCGCATGGCTCGCAGCGCCGGAGCGTTCGCGGTCCAGGTGCGTTGGGGCGTCGAATCCGATCGCGTACCCGAGGCGGACGTCGTCGTGAGCTCCTGGCCCGAGCTCCGCGAACGTATCCTTCGCGCCTGATGGTCCCTGCTCATCGCGCTCGGCCTTCGGCCTCGCCGCGTGCTCCGCGCTTGCGGACTCGCTCCTCGCGGCGAAGCCGCCCCTCGCTCGTCTGATGGTCCTATCCGATCGCGACATACGTGCCGCGATAGAGAGCGGCCGCATCGGCATCGAGCCGTTCGACGCGGCCTGCGTGCAGCCCGCGAGCCTCGACATCAGGCTCGACCACCGGTTCCGCGTCTTCCGGTCTGCGCACCACACGCACATCGATCTCGCGAAGCCGCTCGACGACATCACGGAGCTCGTCGAGGCGGATCCTGGGCCGTTCATCCTCCACCCAGGGGAGTTCGTCCTGGGCTCGACGCGCGAGAGGATCCGGCTCCCCGACGACCTCGTGTCCCGCGTCGAGGGCAAGAGCTCGCTCGGGCGTCTCGGGCTGCTCATCCACAGCACCGCGGGCTTCATCGACCCGGCATGGGACGGGCATATCACGCTCGAGCTATCGAACGTGAACACCATCCCGATCACGCTGTACCCCGGCATGCGGATCGGGCAGCTGTCGTTCTTTCAGCTCTCGTCCGCGGCGGAGCGGCCGTACGGCTCGCCCGAGCTCGGCTCCTCGTACCAGGGGCAGTCCGGGCCGACGCCGTCGCGCTACCGGCTCGACGTTCCCACACGGCGCTGACCCGTGAACACCGTCGGCCTGCTCGTCGTGTTCGCGGAGGCCTTCATCAACGTGCTTGGCGGGGCACTCACCCTCGCGATCTTCCTCCGCGTCATCCAGTCGTGGATCCCGGCCATGCGCCTACCCTGGGGCATCGGCGAGTTCGCTTGGAGCGTGACCGAGCCGATCCTCGGGCCGATCCGGCGCGCCCTGCCATCCTCGGCCGGGTTCGACTTCTCCCCGTTCATCGCGCTCATCGTCATACAGGTCACGCAATCGATCCTGATCCGGCTGCTCCCGCAGCCGGTGTGACCGCCCGTGTTGGCGCGCGCATCCGTGCGGTGCCGCGGCCAGACCGCGACCTGGTCGGCCGGTGGCCCGGGGTTTCCTCGACCGCCGCC
>JACDAF010000307.1 GCA_013695575.1 Chloroflexota bacterium
GTTCGGGAGGATGTGCCGCACGAGGATCCGCCCGTCGCGCAGTCCGAGCGCGCGCGCGGCGACGACGTACTCGCGCTCACGGAGCGAGAGGACCTGCGACCGGACTAGGCGCGCCGTTCCGGGCCAGAAGGTGAGGCCGAACAGCAGCACGAGGAACACGATGCTCGGGCCGAACAGCGCTGCGACGAGGACCGCGAGGAAGAACCGCGGGATCACCTGGACGAACTCGGTGAGCCGCATGAGCAGGTCGTCCGTGCCCCCGCCGTAGAAGCCCGCGGTCGCCCCGATGGCGGTGCCGAGCACCGCGGCGGTCGCCGCGGTCACGACCCCGACCAGCAGCGAGATCCGCGCGCCGTGCAGGACCCCGCTCAGCACGTCGCGTCCGAGGTCGTCCGTCCCGAAGAGGTGACCCGCGCCAGGCGGCCGGAGCGCACCGCCTGCCGGCACGAAGGGATCGGCGGGCGCGACGGCGCCGCCGAGCAGCCCGAGCAGCACGACGCCGGCCGACATCACGACGCCGGCCAGGCCGACGCGCGAGCGCAGGAGCCCGCTCGCGAGCCTCGCCGTCATCGCAGGCGCACCCGTGGATCCAGCACGCCGTACGCGAGATCGGTGAGGAGGTTCGCGACGATCACCCCCGCGGAGGCGATCAGGAAGATCGACATCAGCAGCGGGTAATCGCGCGAGAGCGTCGCGTCGTACAGGAGCCGGCCGAGTCCGGGCCAGGCGAAGATGATCTCGGTCAGCACGGCACCGGTGAGCAGCGTGCCGAAATGGCCGCCGACGACGGTCACGACCGGAAGCAGGGCGTTCGGCAGGGCGTGACGCCGCAGGACCACTCGCGGCGCCAGGCCTTTCGCGCGGGCCGTACGCACGTACTCCTCCGCGAGCGCCTCGCGCACCCCCGCGCGCGTCAACCGTGTGACGAGCGCGAGCTGGAGCAGCCCGAGTGTCGCGGCGGGGAGGACGAGATGGTGCAGGAGGTCGAGCAGGCGCGCGAAGCCCTCGGGCACCCCGCGCACGCTCGTCATTCCCTGGACCGGGAACCAGCCGAGGTTCGCCGCGAACGCGATGACCAGCACCTGACCCAGCCAGAACGCCGGTGTCGCGCCGCCGACGAGCGTGCTGACCGTGATCGCGTGATCCGGAGCCTGCCCCGAGTGACGGGCGGCCGTGGCGCCAAGCCAGACGCCCCCGATGGTCGAGAGCGCGAGCGCGGTCAGCATGAGCAGGAGCGTCGCCGGCATGCGGTCGACGATGATCTCGAGCGCGGGCCGCCGGTGCAGGTACGAGGTACCGAAGTCACCGCGCGCGACGTTCGCGAGGTACACCGCGAGCTGCTCGTGGATCGGACGGTCCAGCCCGAACCGCGCCCGCATCTCCGCGTAGTACGCGGCATCGCCCGAGTCCCCCGCGAAGATCGCGATCGGATCGCCCGGTGCCAGATGGATCAGGACGAACGTGAACACGAGGATCGCGAAGAGCAGCGGGACCGCCTGGGCGAGCCGGCGAAGGACGTACCTACCCAGCGATCACTTCTTCGATGCCGACTCCGCGAGGTTCGCGCTCCAGTACGAAAAGCCCTGGTAGTCCTTGCGCCAGGCGCGATAGCCCTCGGTCTCGATGAGCCACAGGTACGGCAGGTCCTTGGCGAGGATGTCCTGGATATCGCGGTACGCCTTTCCGCGCTCGGCGCGGTCGGTGCTCGCCGCGGCCTTGTCGAACAGCTCGTCGACCTTGGCGTTCCGGTAGCCGGCACCGTTCGAGAAGAGGATCGGCCCGATGTTGCTCGACACGTAGGCGCGACGGACGCCGATCTCGGGGTCCGGTCCGTTGCAGTAGGACGCGATGCCGAGGTCGAAGTCCTTCTTCAGGAACACGCGCTCGTCGCCGCATTCACCTCGAGCGCGGTGAGCTGCACGTCGATCCCCACTGGCGCGAGGTGCTGCTTCATGAGCTCGCCGTACTTGGCGAAGGAGGTCGCGTGCACGAAGTTCACGCTGAAGCGCATGCCGTTCGCGCCCTTCGCGAGCCCGGCGCCGTCCAGCACCTGGCTCGCCTTCGCCCGGTCGAGCGGGTACTTCGTCACCTCGGCGTTGTGCGCCCAGGGGATCGTGTTCGCGATCGCGGAAATGGCGACGCGGCCCTGGTCGAACTGGATCTGCTGGAGCATCTGCTGGCGGTCGATGGCGTAGGCGAACGCCTGGCGGGCCTCGAGCTTCGCGAGCGTCGGGTTCGCGAGGTTGAAGATGAGCGTGTTGATGCAGAACGAGCCGCCGGACCCCGCGCCGCTCTTCTGC
>JACDAF010000330.1 GCA_013695575.1 Chloroflexota bacterium
CGAGCCGACCAGGATCGCGGCGTCAGCAGTGCCACCGGAGCGCGCCGCGAGCTCGCCGAGTTCTATGCGCGCACGTACCGTTCGCTGCGCGAGGCGTTCCTGCTTCGATTCGGGAGCGATGTGCCCGCCGCGTTCGCCGACCTCGCCGCTACGGGTCACGCCGAGATCCTCACGTCGGCTGCGACACACGGCTACCTGCCACTCCTCGACGAGGCTTCGGTCCGCCGGCAGCTGTCCGTGGGCATCGCGACGACGCGACGGATCACCGGTGTCGACCCCACCGGAATCTGGCTTCCGGAGTGCGCATACGGTCCGGGCCTCGAGGCGCTGCTCGAGGAGCAGGGCATCGACCACTTCTTCACGGACGCGCCTCTGCTTGGCGGAGCGGGCGGTAGCCGACGGCCTCGTGGTGACGCGACAGCCCGGCCGTCGCGGGGCGTGCTTTCTGGCGCCGTGCGGCCGCTGGACGAGGCGACCTGTGGGTCCGCCGGGCTATCCGATGTGTCATGCCCGTACCTCGTCGGCGAGTCCGGCGTCGCCGTGATCGCGCGTCATCCGCGGATCTCGGGACAGGTGTGGTCCGCCGAGGTCGGCTACCCGGGGGATCCGGCGTATCGCGAGTTCCACCGCAAGGATGACTCCTCCGGCCTGCGGTACTGGCGCGTGACCGATCGGCGGACGGAGCCGGGAGCCAAGCACGCGTACGACGTCGGGGGCGCCGCCGAGCGTGTCCGCGTGCACGCCGCGCACTTCGCGCAGCTCGTTCGCGAGGAGCTCACGGCGGCGCGCGCGCGCACCGGAACGAGTGCGATGGTGGCGGCGACGTTCGACAGCGAGCTCTTCGGCCACTGGTGGTTCGAGGGCGTCGACTGGCTCGCGCTGGTCCTGCGCGACCTCTGCGACATCTCGGCAACGTCGGCCGAGCTGCTCGCGACCAGGCCGGCGACCTCACGCCTGACGCTGCGTGAGGGGTCCTGGGGGAAGCGCAGCGATCACTCGACATGGCTCAATGACGACACCGACTGGATGTGGAACGAGCTCCGGCGCATGGCGGCAGGGCTCCCCGCGCTAGGCCCGCCGGCCGACGATGGCCTCCATGCGCGCGCCGCCCGCCAGGCCGCGCGGGAGCTGCTGCTCGCGCAGTCGAGTGACTGGCCGTTCCTCGTGACGACCGGGCAGGCGCGGGATTACGCCATTGAGCGGTTCCGGACGCACGCGACGCGCTTCGATCGCGCGGCCGCGATCGCCCGTCAGGGCACGGCTGCCGACGAGCCGGAGCTGGGGAGCCTGGAGCGCATGGACGACGTGTTCCCGGCAGCGAGCCTCGGAACGACCTAGGTCTTGGGCGCCTTCCCGGCCTCGGCAGGGGGTTCGGCCCCGGCCGCCTCCTCGGTCGCGGCGGCGGCTTCCTCGCCTTCCCCCTCCGCGGGAGCGACGGCTTCTGGCTCCGGCTCGGCCTCGACCTTCACCGCGGCTGCCTTGACGACCAGCTCGTCGGGTTCGTTGAGGATCGCGACCGTCTGCGTGTCCACGATGAGATCGCGCACGTGGATCGCGTCGTCAAGCTGCTGGAGCGGCGCGAGGTCGACGTCGATCCGATGGGGGATGTCCTGCGGGAACGCTTCGATCCGGAGGTGGTCGATCGCATGGATGAGCACGGCCTCGCCGAGCTTCACAGCAGCTGACTCGCCCGTGAAGTGAAGCGGGACCTCGGCATGCGTCTTCTCCGTGAGGCTCACGCGCGTGAAGTCGACGTGGATCAAGCGGCCCGTTCGCGGGTCGCGCGAGACCGAGTGAACGAGCGCCGACACCTCACCGCCGTCGAGGCCCTGGAGCGAGAGCAGAGTCGTCTGACCGAAGCTGCGGAAGCCGAGCTCGAAGGCATGCTGGTCGGTGTCGACAGGCACCGAGTCGGCGCGACCGCCGGAGATGACCGCCGGCAGGCGACCCTCGCGGCGAAGGCGGCCGACCTTCTTGCCGAGGACGGTGCGCGGGCGAACGGTGAGCTTTTGGGCGTCTGCCATGCGTCAGCAGAAGTATGTCAGGCGAGGCTGGGCGACGCCCCGCGCGGGACCGGGGATCAATCGGGGAAGTCGAGCACCAGGCGGGTGGGCGAGCCGAGCACGAGGGTCCGCGGGCACGAGACGCGCTCGAGCCCGACGCCCCACACCAGCACACCCTCGAAGTCCTCCACGAGCTTCACCTCTTTGATGAGGGTCGAGGCGGGTCGGAAGGACGTGGGACCGCGGTAGGTCCCCATCCCTCCGGCGCCATTGAATCGGATGCCGATGTGGGTATTGCCCTGCACCGGGACGGTCTGCCCGCTCGGCGCGACGAACGAGGTCGCCGGCTCGATCGTGTACTGCGGGAGCGCCCCGCCAGCGAAATCGAACACGACGCGCCCGAACCCGGGCTGGCTGCCGATCCGGACCTCGGCGAGCGCGCCGCCGGTCAGGGGTGCGTTCCCGCCGGTCGAGCGCTGGCACGCAGTGCCGGGAGCGCTCGTCGTGACTGCCGACGGGCTGGGGGTCGGGGAGGGCGTCCGAAGTGCCGTCGCGGTCGCCGACGGCGGGATGGATGTTCGGGGCGGAGCCGATGCGGCGACCGGAGTGGGGCTCGGCGACACGGCCGCTGGCAGGCAGGCGCCCGCGGAGACGATGGCGCCGAGCACCAGTGCGAGGTGCTTCACGGTCCGATCCTGATGCATTCGTGCGTGAATGTCGAACATGGCGACAGGTCCTCCCGCGTGCCGTACGGAGACCGTACAGAGTGGGCGGATACGGTAGAATGCGCCCGAATGGCCGACCGTCTGCGGCTGGCGCTGGTCTTCCATCAGCACCAGCCAGCGGGGAATCCCCCCACCGCCTACCAGGAAGCGACCGAGCGCGCCTATGCGCCGCTCGTCGCCGCTCTCTACAGACACCCCGAAGTGAAGGCGACCCTGCACTTCTCCGGGCCGCTCCTCGACTGGCTCGAAGGGAATCGGCCCGACGTCATCGGCGACCTCGGCGACCTGCTCAAGCGCGGCCAGGTCGAGCTCCTGACCGCCGGCTACTACGACCCGATCCTCGTGGGCGTGCCTCGGCGAGACGCTGTCGCGCAGATCCGCGCCCTGACCGAGCGGATCGTCAGCACCTTTGGACACCGTCCGCTCGGCGCGTGGCTCACGGAGCGGGTGTGGGAACCCCAGCTACCGTCGTTGCTCGCCGAGGCCGGCGTCGCCTACACGACGCTCGACGAGGAGCACTTCCTCCAGGCGGGACTTCGCCGCGAGGAGCTCGGCCAGTCCTTCATCACCGAGGATCAGGGCTTCCCGCTCGTGGTCTTCCCGGGCAGCAGCCGCCTGCGCGCCCTCATTCCCTTCCGTGACGTGCGCCAGAGCATCGCGGAGCTGCGCGAGCGCAAGGACGGGGGTGCGAAGCTCATCGTGTACGCCGACGACGGAGAGAAGTTCGGCGCCTGGCCCGGAACGTTCCAGCGCGTCCACAAGGACGGCTGGCTCGACGACTTCTTCTCGGCGATCGTCGCGAACTCGGGCTGGATCGAGACCATCAAGCTCGAGAACGCGTGGGTGTTCGACCGCGCCACCCGCCGGGTGTACCTGCCGGGGGGCTCCTATCCGGAGATGGCCGAGTGGGCCCTCGACGCGCCGGCGGCGCGCCGCTTCGCGCAGGCCCGGCACGCGCTGAAGGACGATCAGGCCCCGCTCGTCGCGTCGCCGCCATGGCGCAACTTCCTCGCGAAGTACCCGGAATCGAACGCCCTGCACAAGCGGATGCTCATGGTGTCGGAGGAGCTCGCGCGCCGCAGCATTCTCGACTCCTCGATCGAGGTCCGGCAGGCGCAGCAGAACCTCTGGCGCGCGCAGGGAAACGACGTGTACTGGCACGGGATCTTCGGCGGGATCTACCTCCCGCACCTGCGTGCGGACGCCTATGGGTCGCTGCTGAAGGCGGAGCGCATCCTCGCGGAGCGGCGCGTCGCCGCCGGCGAGCAGCGCGACTACGACGTCGACGGCCTCGAGGAGTACCTCTTCCGCGGCAATGCCGGTGCCGTCTTCGTGCACGTCCACGGTGGCGCGATCATCGAGTGGGATATCTACGCCTCCGCCACGAACCTGGTGGACACGATCGCCCGTCGCTCTGAATCCGGACACGACGTCCTTCGCCGCGCCGAGAAGGCGGGCAAGGTGAAGATCGGCAAGGCCGCCGAGAAGGAAGCGAGGTCCATCCACGAGGTCGTCCGGGCGAAGGAGCGCGGGCTCACCAGGCTTCTCGACTACGACCCCGCCCGCCGTGCGGTCTTCCAGGACAGCTTTCGGGTCGGGCGCAATGACCCCGTCAACCTGCATGCGCTCGCGTACACGCTCACGCCGCAGCGGGAAGCACGCACGGTCAGCCTGATCCTCGAGGCGCCCGCGCGGGCGCTCGCGAGCGTGCCCGGCCTCGGCATCCGCAAGGACATCAGGATCGCCGACGAGGGGCTCGCGGCGGGCGTGCGGTACCGCATTCGCAACGACGGCAGCGAGAAGATCGCGTTCACCTTCACCAGCGCGTCGAACCTCGCCCTCCTCAGCGAGACGAACGCGGCGGACACGATCACGCTCGGCACCCGTAAGACCTCGCCAGGGAAGGAGCTCACCAACCGCAACGTCGCCGAGATCGTCGTCCACTCCGAGACCCGCCACTTCGACGTCACGTTCGCGGTCGATCCGCCGGCCGAGGTGCAGTCCCGTCCGGTCTACGCCGTCGCGAACTCCGAGGGCGGCTTCGAGCGGCTGTACGAGCAGACCGAGATCAGCTGCAGCTGGCAGGTGGCGCTCGAGCCGGGCGCGCACACCGACCTCGAGATCCGCGCGACGGCCGTGGGCCAGATGGTCGAGCCCGAGGCGATGCGCATGCCCGCCCGCCGCCGCAAGGTGACCACGCCCCCCGGCACACCTGCCGAGACCATCGCCCGCCCGCGGCGCTGACCGGTTGAGCGATCTCCCGCGCGGCGATCGCGTCCCTCCTACGCCCGAGCCCGCCGCGCGTCGCCGCGACCGATCCGGCGCCGCGATGCTGCTGGTCGGGGCGCTCGTCGGTGGTGTGGTGGGCGGGTCCGTCGGCGCCGGCCTCGGCCGCGGCGGTCTGAGCGGCCCCGGGCCCGCTGAGCCCTTCGTCTCGCTGCCCTCCGCGCCGCCGGCGCAGGCGACGTCCCCCGGTCCTTCGAATGAGAGCCCCGTCGTCGACGCGGTGCGCGAGCTCGCACCCGCGGTGGTCACGGTGGTGCAGCGCTCGAGCTCGCGCGATGTCGGCAGCGGCTCGGGCTTCATCATCGACCCGCGCGGGTACATCGCCACCAACAGCCATGTCGTCTCGACCCAGCAAGGCGCTGCTGGTGCGTCGTTCGAGGTCATCTTCTCGGACGATCGACGCGTGCCCGCCCGGCTCGTGGGCCGGGACCCGGAAACGGACGTCGCCGTGCTGCAGATCGAGCCGGCGGGACGTTCCCTGAAGGTCGCCACGCTCGGCGACAGCGACCAGGTGCCGGTCGGCACCACGGTCGTCGCCATTGGCAGCGCGCTCGGTGACTTCCGCAACAGCGTCACGGCCGGCGTGCTCTCGGGGAAGGGTCGCCGGTTCCCCGAAGTGAACAGCCAGATCTTCCTCGAGGACCTGATGCAGACCGACGCGCCGATCAGCCCCGGGAACTCAGGCGGCCCGCTCATCTGGGCGAGCACGAGACAGGTCGTCGGCATGAACACGCTCGTCGTGCGTGAGACCGGCTCGGAGGGTCTCGGGTTCGCAGTCTCGAGCAACACCGTGCGGCAGATCTCGGAGGAGCTGATCAAGAGCGGTCGCGTCGAGCGCGGGCTCATCGGGATCGGCTACCAGCTGAACCCGCGCGCGGCGGGTGTCGTCATCACCCAGGTGCAATCCGGCTCCGCGGGCGCAGCGGCCGGGCTTCGCGAAGGCGACCTGCTCACGCGGGTGAACGGCCAGATCCTCGACGCGGAGCATCCGCTGAAGACGATCATGCTGCGCTTCCGCCCGGGTGACCGCGTCCGCCTCACCATCGTGCGCGAAGGGCGCGAGCAGCAGATCGAGGTCACGCTCGGGCGGTAGTCCCCGTGTCGCGCTCACGCGGACCGCGCCCGCGCGCGATCTCTGGCTGGAGCGCCCGGGCGCGTGCGGCTCAGATAGTGGTGCCACAGGATCCGGGCGGCGACCGCACGCCAGGGACGCCACGTCTCGCTGACAGCGAGCTGGCGCTGGTGGCTCGGGACGGAGCGCAGGCGCTTCACGTCGCGCATCGCGACGGCGAGAGCGAGGTCGTGTCGCGGCCAGACGTCACGGCGGCCGAGGGCCATCAGGAGATAGACGTCCGCGCTCCACGGTCCGATCCCCTTGAGCTTGACGAGCTCTGCGTGGGCGGGGCCATCTGCCAGCGAGGCCAGGCGACCGATCTCGAAGGCCCCGCTCGCGGTCGCCTGCGCCAGCACCCGGATGTACGCGCTCTTCTGGCGCGTCAGCCCAGCGCTCGTGAAGGCGGCGGCCCCCAGCGTCGCGAGTCGCTCGGGCGTCACCTCCGTCGCGGCCGCCATCAGGCGCGCGTAGGCGGCGCGCGCGGCCGCGAGCGACACCTGCTGCTCGAGGATGATCTGCACGAGCGTCGCGAAGCCAGGCTCTCGCGCCCAGAGTGGCGGGGGACCGAAGCGCGCCACGACGCGCGCGAGGCCGCGATCGCGCCGGCAGAGTGCCCCCACGCCGCGCGCCAGCTCGCGCTCGGTCAGAGGCCTCATCCCCGTAGAACGCCACCGGCGTCGTATTCGTGAGTCGTCATTCCCTCACAGTGTCCTTCGATGGACGAAGCCGGCGGCGCTGCAAAGGGGCTCGCGCGACGCGACGCGCTCCTCTACATCGGCGCGAGCGTCATCGGTAGCTTCGGCCTGGGTGTCACGGCCTTTTACCTCAACTTCCTCTATCGCGCGCTCCACCTCGGCGAGGGTGAGATCGGCGCGCTGGCCGGCGCGCTCGCGCTCGGCGGTGTGATCGGGGCCGCACCGGCTGCGCTCCTCGCGCGGCGCTTCTCGCGGCGCGAGGCGCTGCTCATCGGCGGGACCGTCACCGCGAGCGGGATCTTCGGGATCATCCTTTTCGACTCCTTCCCGCCGCTCGTCGCCTCAGCGGCGCTGCTCGGCTGTGGCGGGATCGTCGTCGCCTCCTCCGGCGCCGCGCTCATCGCCGACTCGACCGCTGCGACCGACCGGGCCGCGATGTTCGGGCGACAGATCGCGTTCGGGACGACGGCCGCGTTCCTCGCGAGCTTCCTCGCCGGGGCGCTCGCAGCACCGGTCGGCGCTGCGCTCGGGCTCGCGCCACGCGACCCCCTCGTGATCCGCGCACTCATCGCGGGCGGGGGGATCATCGCGGCGGCGTCCGCACTCCCGATCCTCTTCGTCCGATCGCCGCGCGTCCCTCCTGGCGGCCATGGCTCGCGGGTCCGGCTTCGGCTGCTCGCGAGGTTCCTCGCGGTCGACGTCGCCTTCGGCTTCGGCGCCGGCAGCTTCCTCCCGTTCCTCAACCTCTTCTTCAGTGACCGCTTCGGTCTCGACCTGCAGAGCATCGGCGCGGCGCTCGGCGTCCTCGCTGTCGCCGGGAGCCTCGGTGCTCTGCTTCACGCGCGTATCCTGGTCCCGCGCCTCGGGCCGCTTCGCGCGGTCGTGGCGGTCGAGCTCGGCTCGTTGCCGTTCGCGCTGGCGGCGGCACTGGCGCCAGACGTGATCTTCGCGGTCAGTGCCCTCGCCGCCCGCTCCTTGCTCATGTACGGCGCCTCCGCGACCTTCACCTCGTTCACGCAATCGTCCTTCGCACCGGCGGAGCGCGCGGGCGTGCACGCCACGCTCAACCTGTTCTGGGGCGCTGGCAGCGCGGCCGGCGCCGTGATCTCGGGTCTGGTCCGCGTGGCACTCGGCCCCGCGGGCTACACGGTGAACCTCTTCATGCTCGCTGCCGCCTACCTCGTCGCGGCCCTCCTCCAGCTCATCCTGTTCCGTGACCACGAGCCGCGGGGGGACGACATCGTGGAGCCTGCGCCACACTCCGTCCTTCCATGAGCGTCACGACCGCGGAGAACATCCAGGGCATCGTCACCGCAGCCGTGCTACGGGCGGCCGACGAGCTCGGCTGGGACGAGGCCGCGCGCACGGTCGCCGTGGAAGTCGAGCACCCCTCGGATCCCGCTCACGGCGACTACGCCACGAACATCGCTATGAAGCTGACCCGCACACTGCGCAAGCCTCCGCTCGAGATCGCCGAGGCGGTGAAAGAGCGGATCGTGACCGGCGACCCCATCGCGTCGGTCGAGGTCGCGAAGCCGGGCTTCGTGAACCTGCGGCTGGCAGACACATGGCTGGCGCGTCAGGCTGACGCCATCGTCACCGTGGGGGAGCGGTACGGCCGCAACGACCGCCTCGAGGGCCGGAAGATCCAGGTCGAGTACATCTCCGCCAACCCGACCGGACCGATGACGGTGGCGAACGCGCGAGGCGGTCCGCTCGGCGACGCGCTCGCCAACGTGCTCGCGTTCCAGGGTGCCGACGTATCGCGCGAGTACTACATCAACGACACCGGTACGCAGGTCGAGGTCTTCGGCCGAACGCTCGCGATCCGGTACCGCCAGCTCGGCGGCGAGGGCGGGCTCACGGTCCCCGAGGCGGGCTACGCCGCCGAGTACGTCGTCGACCTCTCACGACGCATCCGCGAGGAGGACGGCGGGCGGTACGACGGGATGTCCATCGAGGAGCAGGCGCAGATCTTCGCGCCGAAGGCCATCGCCTGGCTCATCGACGGACACCGTGCGACCGCGGAGCGCCTGGGCATCCATTTCGAGCACTGGTACACGGAGACGTCGCTCGTCGCCTCGGGGTACTTCGCGGAGACACTGGAGGCGCTGCGCGATGCGGGCCATGTCGAGGATCGCGACGGTGCCGTGTGGCTGCGCTCCCGCGAGCTCGGCGAGGACATCGACAGCGTCATCGTCCGCTCGAACGGTATCCCGACGTACTTCGGCGTCGATATCGCCTACCACCGCGAGGCGCTGGTGTCGCGCGGCTTCGATCGCAAGCTCGATATCTGGGGCGCGAACACGCACGGCCACATGCGCCGGATGCGCACGGCCATGGCGTCGCTCGGCCTCGCGGACCGCTGGGAGGTGGTGATCTACCAGTTCGTCCGCTTCCTCCATGAAGGTGTGCTCGTGAAGATGGCGAAGCGGACGGGCCAGTTCCTGCTGCTCGACGACGTCATCGACGCGGTCGGGGCGGATGCCGTCCGCTACTTCCTGCTCCAGTCGAGCGCGGACCGGACGCTCGACTTCGACTTCGAGCTCGCGGTGCAGCAGTCGAACGAGAACCCCGTCTACTACGTGCAGTACGCGCACGCGCGCATCGCGAGCATCCGTCGCGCCGCCGCCGAGCGGGGCCTGGCGAGCGAGGGCGCGGACACGGCGCTCCTCACCGCGAAGGGCGAGCTCGACCTCATCCGCGCCTGCCTGCGCTTCCCGGAGCTGGTCGTCGAGATCGCCGGGACGAAGGGTGTCCACCGCCTGACCGGCTACGCCCTCGACCTCGCCGGCCTATTCCACGCCTTCTATCGCGACCACAAAGTCGTGGGCGACGACGCCGAGCGCTCGCGCGCGCGGCTCCGCCTCGTCGAGGCGGTGCAGGTGACGCTGCGGCAGACGCTCGGGCTGCTGGGAGTGAGCGCGCCAGAGTCGATGTGACCCGCTTTCGTGGGTCCGGACTGCGCTCGTCGTCACCGCGCGCGTCGCGGGCCCGCTCTCGTCCTCGCCTGTCTGTCACCGCTTTGCGGGTCCAGAGACTGCGCTCGCCTTCACACGCGCGCCGTGGCGCCCGTCGTCACGGCGGATCCGCGGCTCCGTGCCTCCTGATCCGTTCGCAGGTAAGCCCTCCGTCCGGAGCGGCGGGTGGAAGTGTGCGCCGGCCGACGTACGCTCTTGCCGTGCGCTCGACGCGTCGCGAGCTGCTGCGGTTGGCCGGCGCGACCGCGCTCGTGGCGGCGTGCGGACCATTCGCCGGGCCGCCGCGCGGCCTCCGCGCGCTGAAGGTCGGACACCTGGCGCGTCAGCTCGGCAATCTCGTGCCGCTGTACGACGAGGTGGGGCCGAGACACGGCATCCGGTTCGAGGTCTCGCTCTTCCCCGACGGTGCCGCGCTCCTCGCCGCCCTCTCGACGGGCG
>JACDAF010000041.1 GCA_013695575.1 Chloroflexota bacterium
TTGGGAAGGCTCGCGGAACGGCGGCAGGCACGCCGTCAGGGCGACCACTCCGACGCGGACGAGGCCATCTATCGCAAGATGACCGCCTTCGAGGCGCCTGAGGGCGGCCACCTCGAGCTGCGGAACGGACCGGATCTCGAGGCCGAGATCGAGCGCGTCGCGCAGGAGGTGGAGCGATGCGCCCGCGCGAGCTGATCTTCGGCGCGATCGCGATCGCGCTCGTGGCGGGCTACGGGGCGCTCGGCTCGCAGCTCTACGCGTCCGTCGGGCCGAGCGTGCTTCCGACGGCAATGCCGACGGCGCCGCGGACCGAGGTGCGCGCGCCGAAGGTGCCGGGCACGCTCGCGTTCGCGATCCAGGGCGACATCTTCGTGATCCGTGACGGCCTGATGAACGGCCAGACTGCCGAGGGGCGCAACCACCAGCCTGCGCTGTCGGCGGACGGGCGAGTTCTGCTCTTCTCCCGCCGCGGGCAGATCGACGGCCGCAGCCGCCTCGCGACCGGACAGATCGTGAACGCGCAGCTTGGCTTCGCGGACATCGTGAGCAAGCCGTCGACGGGTGGCTCGGAGACGTTGCTCGTCGCCGGCCTGCGCACCCGTGACGCGGCGGGAGGCTTCCACGGAGTCTCCTGGTATCTCTCACCCGCAGTCTCACCCGACGGGCGGCGTCTCGCGTACATCGAGGATGACGGCGGTGGCGCGGCGGACCTCGTCGTGATGGATCTCGGCACGCGTCGCCGGACGCCGCTCTCTTTGGGCGCGGACCTCGCCGACGCGGCGTGGTCGCCGGATGGCCGCTCCATCGTGACGACCTCATACAACACCGAGGAACCCGGCCTGGTCATCTGGGCGGCCGACCGTCGAGGGAGCGGCCAGCGCCTCACCAATCTTCCCGAAGGCGACGCGTATCGCGCGACGTTCTCGCCAGATGGCAAGAGGCTCGTGTACACGCTGCGGACCGGTGCGCGCAACGACATCCATCTCTTCGAGATCGCGTCCGGTCGCGACATCGCTCTCACGGCCGACGGGAGGAGCTGGAACGGCGTGATGTCTCCCGACGGGCGCTGGGTCGCCTTCCTGCGCGAGCAGGGTGGCGTCATCGATCTGTACGCGATGGAGCTCGGTGATGCGCCCGGCGGAGGACCTTCGAAGCCCGCGATCAAGCTCACCAAAGGGCAGGGGATCGACGGCTCCAGTCGCCCCGCCTGGTCAGAGTGAAGTCGAGTCGGGACCCGGGTTGAATTTAGGCGAGGGAGGGCTCCGCCCGACCGAGCCGCAGGGGCCCCCGGGAGCCGACGAGACGACGTCGAGTCGGGACCGGGGTTTGAACTAGATGAGGCGGCGGCGGATCTGCGCGGAGATGAAGTCCATCACCGCGACCGTGAGGATGATCATGAAGATGATCAGCCCCGCCTGACGGTAGTTCAGCAGGTTCATCGTGTGGAAGAGCAGGACGCCGATACCGCCGCCGCCCACGAGCCCGATGATCGGCGCGAGGCGCACGTTGGCGTCGAGCCGATAGATGGTGAACGAGATGAACGGGTTCACGATCTGCGGCAGGACCGCCGTCCAGATCACCTGGAAGCGGTTGGCACCCGTCGCCGTGATCGCCTCGCCGGGTCCCGGGTCGATGCCCTCGATGGCTTCGGAGTACAGCTTGCCAAGCACGCCGATGTTGTGGAACGCCAGACCGAACACGCCCGCCGCGTTCCCAAGCCCGAAGATGATCACGGCCAAGATCACGACGATGAGCACGTCGATGGACCGCACGATGGTGAAGACCACGCGAGCGACGGCGTAGATCGCGGCGGTGATCGGGTTGCCGGTCATGATGTTGCGAGCGCCGAGGAACGAGAGCGGCAGGGCTACGACGATGCTGAACGCCGTCGCGATGATCCCGAGGAAGATCGTGACGATCATCTGCCCGCCAGCGGTCTCCCAGAAGGTCTCGAACTCGTTCTGCGGCGACATGATCGTGAAGTCCCACTGCAGGAGCTGGACAAGCACGCTGCCGGCGTACTCCGGATTCGCTCGCGATGTGTCGATGCTCGTGATGCGCAGGCCGACGAACAGCACGAGCAGCACCGCGGCGATCGCCCCGAGCCGCCGCCAATCGGTGAGGATGTTCCGCTCGAGCTCGCGCGGGACCGGCAGCCCACGCGCGGTGAAGTACTCCGCCACTAATGCGTATCCAGCGTCTCGAGGTGCGCCCGCATCGCGGCCGCGGTCGCGTCCGCGGACTCCGCGGCGGCGCGCTCGTCGGCGGTCGGCCCGACGCCGATCTCGACCTCAACGGCGTCCTCGCCGTAGATCTCCTTGAAGCGGACCTCGTCGATGTCGACTGGCTTGCCGTCGAACGCGACGCGTCCGTCCTTCAGCGCGATGACGCGCGTCCCGTAGCGCCGCGCGAGCGAGAGGAAGTGCAGCGAGCAGAGCACGGTGATGCCGTCCTTCCTGTTGATCTCCTCGAGGTACTTCATGACGGAGTGGCTCGTCGCCGGATCGAGGCTCGCAACCGGCTCATCGGCGAGCATGAGGTCCGGCCGCTGCATGAGCGCGCGCGCGATGCCGACGCGCTGCTGCTGGCCACCCGAGAGCGCGTCCGCGCGCGAGTAGGCCTTGCCGACGATGCCGACGCGGCCGAGGTTCTCGAACGCGAGGGCGACGTCCTCCGTCGTCGGCCGCATCGCGACGGTCCGCCACAGCGGCCGCGAGCCGAGACGCCCGGCGAGCACATTCGCGAAGACGGACGAGCGCCGCACGAGGTTGAACTGCTGGAAGATCATGCCGATGCGGCGCCGCATGCGGCGCAGCTCGCTCCCACGGGCCCGGGCCATGTCGGTGCCGTCAAGGAGGATGCGGCCCGACGTCGGCTCCACGAGCCGGTTTATGCAGCGCAGGAGGGTCGACTTGCCCGATCCGGAGAGGCCGATGAGGACGACGAACTCGCCGCGCTCGACATCGAGCGACACATCATCGAGCGCGCGGGTACCGGTCGGGTACACCTTCACGAGATGCTCGATCCGGAGGATGGGTGCCACCGCGCGCGAGCATAGAGAAGGGGCCCGCCTTTCGGCAGGCCCCTCCGGATCGCGCAACGTGCGCGCGGCGCGGTGCCGTGACCCTACGGAGCCTGGCTCGGGCTCGGCGCAGGTGTCGCGACCGGACGCGCGGTCTTCGCCGCCTCGGCCGCGACATCGATGCCTGCCAGCTTTGCGGCCTCACGCATCGGCTCGTAGAACTTCGCATCCACCTCCTGCATGCCGTCCCACGAGAACAGGGACTTGAACGAGGCCTTCCCCGCATCAGTCTTGCCGTAGTCGACGAGGGCCGTCGTGATCTGCTTGCCAAGCTCGTCGGGGAAGCCCTTGCGCAGGGCCACGCCATCGTTCGGGATCGGGCCTGCCTTATCGATGAGCTTCGTCTTCTGCAGGATGTCCGCCGGCATGCCGGCGTTCGTGCGGACGTCGATGAAGGTGGCGCCACCTGCGACCTGGCCGCTGTACACCGCGAGCGCGACCTTGTCGTGGCCGCCCGCGAAGATCGTCGACGAGAAGAACGTCTTCGGGTCCTGGCCGGTCTTGTTCTTCACCGTGAGCGTCGGGAACACGTAGCCGGAGGCTGACAACGCGTCGGCGAACGCGAACGTCTTGCCCTTGAGGCCGGCGATGTCGTTGATCCCGCTGTCGTTCTTCACGAGGATCTGCGAGTAGTAGGTGGTGCTGAGCTGCTTGCTGTCGGGGTCGGTGCGCAGGGCTGCGAGGATCGGGGTACCGCAGGTCTTGTCGAGCACGAGCGTCATCTGCAGCGGCGCGACGAACGCGACATCGGTCTGACTCGCGCACATCGACTCGATCTGGGCCGCGTAGCTGGTCGGGATCGAGACCTTCCACGCGAGTCCGGTCGCCCTCTCGAGCGCGGACTTGATCGCGTTGCCGCTCGTCGTGAGACGCTGGACGTCCTGGGACGGCGTGAAGGCGAGCACGATCGGACGGTCGAACGATCCGATCCGTGGCTCGCTCTTGCCCTGGGTCGCCTGCGCGCCCGGCCCGGGAGCACCAGTGCCGCCGCCACCGCACGCAGCGAAGATCATGACCGCGGTCAGCGCCCACCCGAGCGGACCGCACAGCGCGCGACGCATTCGCATTCCCTCCTGTGCGCTCTGGAAGCGAACCTATGATAGTCGCGCAGATGACGTTCCTTTCGAAGCTCGCGAACGCGTCGCGGGCGCGCGACAGCATCCTGTGTATCGGCCTCGACCCCGAGCCGGACCGTATCCCTGGGCATCTCGGGGCCGGACCGCAGGCCGCGCTGCGGTTCCTCCGTCGCATCATTGCGGCGACGAGCGATCTCGCCTGCGCGTACAAGCCCAACCTCGCGTTCTTCGAGCAGTACGGCTCAGCAGGCATGGACCTGCTCGGCCTGACGCTGCAGGCGATCCCGGACGACCTCCCTGTCATCCTCGATGCGAAGCGCGGTGATGTCCCGAATACCTCGATCGCCTACGCCGAGGCCCTCTTCGGGCGCTGGCGCGCCGACGCGGCGACGGTCGCTCCGTACCTCGGCCTGGACAGCATCGCGCCGTTCTGCGAGCGCGGGTACGCGCTGGTGCTTGCGCGGACGAGCAACCCGGGGGCCCGCGATCTCCAGGATCTCGAGGTCGCCGGACGTCGGGTCTTCGAGCACGTGGTCAGCAGCGCGGTGAAGCGGTTCGCTGCCGAGCAGTGTGGATTCGTTGTCGGCTCCACTTGGCCCGCGGAGGCGCGGCGAATCCGCGAGCTCGCTCCCGATAGGCTGTTCCTGCTGCCCGGCGTCGGCGCGCAGGGCGGCGACGTGGCCGAGGCGATCCGCGCCGCGGCCGACGCGAACGGCGGCGGCGTGCTTCCGAGCGCGTCTCGCTCCGTGCTGTACGCATCCGGCGGCAGGGACTTTGAACAGGCCGCGGCTCGTGCGGCCCGCGAGCTTCGCGACGCGGCGGACCGGGCGCGCCTCGCACTGGGGCGCCGATAGTGTTCGGGATCGGCGCCGGCGAGCTACTGCTGCTGCTCGTCCTGGCGCTGTTCGTGCTTGGTCCGGAGCGGATGCCGCGCTTGGCGCGCGACATCGGCAAGACCGTCGGCGACCTGCGGCGCACCTCGGACGAGCTGAAGCAGGAGTTCCTGAACGCGGACGCCCTCATCGACCGCACCGCGCGACTCGGTGAGCCGGAGCCGCCGGCGACCCCCGCGGCCGTCGGTGCGGTCCCCGAGCGGGCCGCCGAGACCACGACCGAGGAGACGAGCGGAGATGCCGGAGCGACGCAGGCCGAGGTCGGTACGGCGCACGCCGATACCGGCGACCCGCCGGCCGATACCGGCGACCCGCCGGCCGATACCGGCGCCGCGCCGGCCGAAACCG
This sequence comes from Chloroflexota bacterium, assembly GCA_013695575.1. Lineage (GTDB taxonomy): Bacteria > Chloroflexota > Limnocylindria > P2-11E > P2-11E > JACDAF01. The sequence goes on from JACDAF010000041.1 coordinate 5,400, forward strand.
CCACCGCGCAGACCGAGCCGGTCGAACCCGAGCCCGAGCCCGAGGAGACCGCGTTCGACCGCGAGGCCCGCCTCGCACGCGCCAGGCTCGAGGACCCCGCCCGTGCCGAGCGCGCCAAGGCCGAGGGTTGGACCGTGCCGAGCGACGAGGCAGGGACGAACACCGACCGCTGGAGCTGAAGGTAGACTGGCAGGTGGAGAGCGCCGGAGGGCGCTCTTGTCGTATCCGGAGGTCTGATGTCGCGTCTGTGGCCCTGGATCGTCGGGCTCATCGCCGTGCTCGCGATCTGGGTGGACATCCCGAAGCACCAGTTCTCGTTCCCGTTCAACTGTCCGGGGATCTGCTTCCGGCTGCCTGGGGGCGCGAGCGGCTTCCAGACCGAGATCAAGACGCACCTTGGACTCGACCTCCAGGGCGGGACGCAGCTCGTGCTCCAGTTGCGGCCGGACAAGCTGCCGTCCGGCACGACGATCCCGATCCCCGAGCTCAACACCCAGGCCCGCGGCGTCATCGACCGGCGTATCAACGCGCTCGGCGTCTCCGAGCCGGTGATCCAGGCGCTTGGCGACGACAAGATCCTCCTCGAGCTGCCCGGGGTGTCCGACCTCCAGCAGGCGCAGGAGATCGCCACGCGCCAGGCGTTCCTCGAGATCAAGGTCCCGATCGACGGGGGCGGGTTCAAGTCGCTCGAGCCGCCGCTGACGGGCGCGAACCTGAAGCCCACGTCCGTGGCCTTCCAGGGCGCCAACCAAAACCGGCCCGTCGTGCAGTTCGAGTTCGGTGCGCCGGACGACCAGCGCTGGGTCCAGCTTTCGAAGGACTACCTCAGGAAGCCGGTGCAGATCACGCTCGACGGGCGGGAGATCTCGGCTCCGACCATCACCGTGGTATTCACATCAGGCTCCGGGATCATCGAGGGCGGCTTCACGACGCAGTCCGCCAAGGAGCTGAGCCTGCTGCTGAACTCGGGTGCGCTGCCGGTCCCGCTCGAGATCGTGCAGTCGAGCCGCGTCGAGCCCACGCTCGGGCAGGAATCGATCCAGAAGAGCCTCATCGCGGGCATCATCGGGCTCGCGCTCGTCGCGCTCTTCATGATCGGGTACTACCGGCTGCCGGGGGCGATCGCCGTCGTGGCCCTCCTCTATTACACGGTGCTCACGTACGCGATCTTCCGGCTCGTCCCGGTCACCCTCACGCTCGCGGGCATCGCCGGATTCATTCTCTCGATCGGGATGGCCACCGACGCGAACGTCCTGACGTTCGAGCGCCTCAAGGAGGAGCTGCGGTCCGGAAAGTCGCTGCGCGCCGCGCTCGAGGAGGGCCGGGTGCGCGCCTTCTCGTCGATCGCCTACTCCAACGCCGCGACCATCCTGTCGTCCGCGATCCTGTTCGTGTTCGGCACGGGCACGGTCAAGGGCTTCGCGCTCACGCTCGGGATCGGCGTCGCGGTCTCCTTCTTCACCGCCGTGATCGTGACGCAGATGCTCCTGCGCGGCGTCCTGTCGTTCCCGGCGCTCCGGAAGCGCTCCCTGTACGGCGTCGAGGAGCGCGATATCGAGCGCGCACGTGAGCTCCGCGCAACGCCGCCGGTGAGGGCCTGATGCTCTTCCACTTCGTCGAGCGCAAATGGTGGTACTTCCTCATCTCGGGCCTGGTCATCGTGCCGGGGACGGTCTTCCTGCTCCTGGGTGGCCTGAAGCCGGGCATCGAGTTCCGCGGTGGGACGCTCATCGACGCCCAATTCACGAGCGCGCCCGCGAACGAGGAGGTCCGCGAAATCTTCGCCGGCCTCGGGCACAGTGCCATCGTGCATCGCGCCGAAGGCGAGCGGGTCCAGATCCGCACACCGCAGCTCGACACGGACCAGACGGTCGCCGCGGAGAACGCGTTGAAAGCGAAGTACGGATCGGCCTACGTCGGCAGCACGCCGCAGAGCGTCAGCCCGTCCTTCAGTGTGGAGATCCTGCGCAACGCGCTCTGGTCGGTCGCGCTCGCGTCGCTGCTCATCGTGCTGCTCATAGCCTTCGCGTTCCGGAGCTTCGGCTGGGCCGCCTTCCGCTACGGCATCGCGGCGATCCTCGCCGTGCTGCACGACGCCCTGCTCGTGCTCGGCGTCTTCGCGATACTCGGCTACTTCTATAACGTCGAGGTCGACAGCCTCTTCGTCACCGCGGTCCTCACCGTCATCGGCTTCTCGGTGCATGACACCATCGTTGTCTTCGACCGCATCCGGGAGAACCTGAAGCTGAACCCGGGGGAACCGCTCAACCCGGTCATCAACTTCTCGATCATGCAGACCATGGTGCGGTCGCTCATCACCGGTGTCACGGTCGTCTTCACGCTCCTCGCGCTCTACTCGTTCGGCGGGTACTCGATCCGCAACTTCGCGCTCGCGCTGCTCATCGGCATCATCTCGGGCGCGTACTCGTCCGTGTTCAACGCCGCGCAGATCATCTCGCTGTGGCAGGAGATCGAGGATCGGCTTCGCGGGCGGGCTCGGCCGCAGCTCAAGGGGTCGACACCGGCCTAGCGGCGTCCCTGTGGCGAGCGGTCGACGCAGGCGACCGGTGCCTCCCGCGGCTCTCTGCGCGAACGAACGCGTGTGACATCGGAATACCCTTTGCCTGTGCGGCGGCTCCGTCTCATCCTCCTCGCGCTCGTCATCGTGGTCGGCCTGCTGTGGCGCCCGTTCCTTCAGCCCGCCGGTCAGGGAGCCTTGCTGATCCTCGACCTGTTCGCTCCCGTCATCGGCACCAACCTCACCGCGCTCGTGACGCCGGCGCCCCGCGTGGAGGAAACGCGCGAGGCGCTTGACGGTGTCGAGACGCGCGTGACCTGGTGGCGGCCGGGCTGGGGGGACTCGCACGCCGCCGTGATGATGGTGAACGGCGCGACTGCGCAGGGGAACGACAACCCCGCGACGCG